>NZ_JBFUJO010000004.1:0-287165 GCF_056401355.1 Polaromonas sp. P4_F4
CCAGAGCCAGAGCTCCAACGGCGACATCGCCTGGAGCGGCGGCACGCTGGCTGCGGGCGTGGCCTCGGCGCTGGTGGCCGGCTTCTCGGTCGACCAGGACAGCTGGGACTACAGCGCCAGCCAGAACCTGGACTTCCTGCGCGCCGGTGAAACCATCACCTTCTCGTACAACGTGGTGGCCACCGACGACTCGGGGGCGGGCAACGCCGCCTCGGCGGCCACGACGGTGACGATCACCATCACCGGCAGCAACGATACGCCGAATATTCAGGTTGTATCGACCGACACCGCGGCGGTAACCCTGCTTGAAACCAATGCGGGTCTGAGCGATGGCGGTACGCTGACGGTCACTGACGTGGACCTCAGTGATACCGTGAGTACGACGGTACTGTCGGTGGCGGCTTCGGGCACCGTCGCGGGACTTGGGCTGACGGACGCTCAACTGCTGAGCATGTTCAATGTCGTGCCGTCATCAGGGCTCACGGCGGATGTGGGTGAGACACACAACCTGTCCTGGACATTCAACTCGGGGACGCAGGCCTTCGATTACCTGGCGGAGGGCCAGTCTCTCGTGCTGACCTACACGGTTAAAAGCACGGACCTCAGCGCCGCCTTTGACACCCAGACCGTGACGGTGACGATCAATGGCTCTTCTGATGTCGTGAATGCTGCACCCCATGCGAACAGCGACGTCTGGGTGCTCTCCGACAGCACCCCAATCGCGGCGGGAGTTATCACGGCATCGTGGTTCACCCACAACGATACCGATCCCGACGGCAACCCTCTTTTCGTCACCGCAGTCACTGGTCTGCCCTCCGGGCTTGCAGCGACCTATGACGGTGCAGGCCATCTTGTCGGTATCACCGGCACTTCGCCGGCGGCGGGCTCTTATACCCTCAGCTATACCTTGAGCGACGGAAGCCTTGCCGATGCGGGAAGCGTCACGATCAACGTGATTGACACTACCTCTGCCGCTAATAGCTTTACGCTGGATGGCAACGACTTCTCGTATATCGATGCACTTGGTGGTGGGGACACACTGATCGGTGATGTCACCCTTTCCGGCAACGCTGGCATCGACACTTTTATTGGTAACAACGGCACCGATACTCTGCGCGGCGGTGGTGGCAATGACACGCTGTTCGGCAATGAGAACGATGACGTTTTGAACGGTGGCGAAGGGAACGACGTGCTCGATGGCGGCAACAACGACGACACGCTTGCAGGTGGTTCCGGCAGCGATACGCTGACCGGTGGGAATGGTATTGATATCTTCAAATGGACGCTGGCGGATGCCAGTTCTTCATCTGTTCCAGTCGATACGATCACGGACTGGGTACCTGGCGGCGCCGACAAGCTGGATTTGAAGGATCTCCTGCAGGGCGAACATGCAACAGCTGTGAGTCTGGACGCCTATCTGGATTTCAACTTCAATTCGACAACTGGCGATACGACAATTTCGGTTAAATCCTCTGGTGTCGGCGGCTCGGTAGACCAGACAATCGTTTTGGACAACATCCAGTTGGTGGGTGCGAATGACCAGGCGATCATCACCAATCTGCTGAGCGCAAACAGGTTGACTGTCGACGCATAAACCCGTGATGCCGGCCGGAGGCTCTTTGTTCAAAAGGGCTCTGGGGGTATCGGTCGGGGCGCCTGGGCGCGCAGGCGTCCCACCAGGAGTGCGCCATTGGTGACATTGTTGCTACGGGGAGCGTAGCCGCCGGCGCGGCGCGCGTTGTTTATGACTAGCGCCCGGCGATGGTGGTGCGGTATCCTTTGCAGCCATGTACATGCCATTTTTCGGCCTGACACAGGCGCCGTTTTCGCTCGCTCCCGATCCGCGGCTGCTGTTTATGAGCGACCGGCATCGCGAAGCACTGGCGCACCTGCTGTACGGGCTGGGCGGCAGCGGTGGCTTTGTGCTGCTGACCGGCGAGATCGGCACTGGCAAGACCACGGTGTGCCGCTGCTTTCTGGAGCAGATTCCGGCCCACTGCAACGTCGCCTACATCTTCAATCCCAAGCTCACGGTAACCGAGCTGCTGCAGTCGATCTGCGACGAGTTCCACGTCACGGTGCCGCAAAAAGAGCTGCTGCCGCTCACGGTCAAGGACTACCTCGACCCGCTCAACACCTTCCTGCTGCAGGCCCATGCCGCCGGGCAGAACAACGTGCTGATCATTGACGAGGCGCAGAACCTGTCTGCCGAGGTGCTGGAGCAGCTGCGCCTGCTCACCAACCTGGAAACCAGCGAGCGCAAGCTGCTGCAGATCGTCCTGATCGGCCAGCCCGAGCTGCGCACCATGCTGCAGCGGCCCGAACTGGAGCAACTGGCTCAGCGCGTAATCGCACGCTTTCACCTCGATGCACTCACCGAGGCCGAGACGGCGCAGTACATCCTGCACCGCCTTGAAGTGTCGGGCCTGAATCGCGCGCTGCCGTTCGATCGCAAGGCGCTCAAACGCATTTACCAGCGGGCGCGCGGCGTGCCCCGCCGCATCAACCTGTTGTGCGATCGTGCCTTGCTGGGAGCCTTTGCGGGCGGCCAGGCCACGGTCAACCGCGGCATCGTCAACAAGGCGGCGGACGAGGTGTTCGACCAGCCGGTGCGCGCACCATGGCGTTGGCAGCGCAGCCTTGCCTTGGTGGGCCTGAGTGTCGCCGCCGGCGCCGGGCTGCTCGCCACGGCCCGCCTTGCGACGCAGGTGCCGCAAGCGCAGCAAGCGTCCGAGATTGCAGCGGTTGCGGCCTCCGGACCGGTGGTGGCCGCTGCGGCAGCCGACGCAACCCTCGCTCCGCCCGCACCGCCCCCCACCTTGCTGCGCGACGAAGGCCAGGCCTGGCGCGAACTGGCGCAGGCCTGGAAACTGACCCCCGGGGAGGGCGACCCCTGCCAGGCGCTGCAGCGCGAGCAGGTGCGGTGCTTCAGCAGCAACACCAGTCTGGCCCTGATCCGCCAGCTGGGCCGCCCCGGCATCGTCAAGCTCGACAGCCAGAGCGGCTCGCCTTCCTTTGCCTTGCTCACCGCCCTGACAGACGACAGCGCCACCTTGCGCGCCGGAGGCACCGAGCAGACCGTCACACTGGCCGCGCTGGCCGCGCGCTGGCAAGGCGACTTTTCCACGCTCTGGCGTTCACCCGCCGGTTATGGAGGCCGCCCCCTTGATGGTCAGCACGGTCCGGTGGTCGAATGGGTTGCGACCCGGTTGACCGCGGTGGATGGCACGGCGCCGCAGGCGGGCCGGCCCGTGCTGGATGCCTCGCTCAGAGCTCGCCTGCGCACTTTTCAACTGGCCCAGGGCCTGCCCACGGACGGCCGACTCGGGCCGTTGACTTTTATGCAGCTCAATCGCACGGCCGGCGTGGACGAGCCGCGCCTTCGAACCGGGCCTTGACCCCATGTCTTACATTCTCGACGCACTTCGGAAAGCCGACGCCCAGCGCGAACGCGACCCGGCACGGGGCATCCATGCTCAGCCCTTGCAGATGTCGGCACTCGAGCCACCTGAAGGCCCTCAGACCCGGTTTTGGCTGGGAGGGGCAGTGGTCATCGGCGCCGGCTTGCTGGCTGTGGCGGCATGGCAGCTGGCCGGGCCTGACGCGCCACCGGCCGTGTATTTGCCCGCTGCAGGGACCGGCACGTCCCCGGCGCCTGCCGTGATCAGGCCTCTGCCGGCGACCGAGGTGTTGCCCGCAGCACCACCGCCCGCCGCGCCTGTGGCCCCGCCCGCGGTTCCTTTGCGTGAAGCGCGAAAGCCGGCTCCGGCGCTGGCGGCTTCCTCACCGGCGCCCGCAGCGGCAGCCCCTGATCGCTTGCTGTCCGTCAATGAATTGCCGGCCGATGTACAGCGTGACCTGCCCAAGCTGGCCATCAGCGGCGGCGTCTATTCCGACAACCCAGCGCAGCGCATGCTGATTGTCAACGGCCAGGTGGTGGGCGAAGGCGCAGTGCCGGCCCCGGGCGTGGTGCTGGAGCAGATCCGTGCCAAGACCGCGGTGCTGAAGTATCGCGGCTATCGCTACGCGGTGGCGTACTGATTCCGTTCCTGCTTCAACACGATATGTCGTTGCCCCGCCTTGGCCGTTACAGCACTGTCTGCGGCGGTGCGCCTCATCTCGTATCGAGTTAGAAATGGAATAAGGCGATCAGCCAGCCATCGACCACAAGGTCGCCGCGCCCGCCAGCAGGGAAAGCGTGGGAATGATGGCCAGCAAGCAGCGGAGGGCGCGTGATGGCGGGTGCCCGCTGGCCAGCAGCAGGCCCAGGCTGGCCAGTGCTGTCGGCTCCGGCGCCATACCGAACACCTCCGCTTGGCGCAGCGGGTGGCCAGCGAGCAGCCCGGCCAGCGGGTAGAGCACCACGCCCGTCACGGCCAGCAGCCAGCCGAGGCGTTGCACGGTGACGCCGGCGGTCGGTGCGTGCGCGTCGCGGAGCAACACCCCCAGGGCAACAAGCAGCACGGCCTGGACGGCGAACGCCACGGCGAAGTAGGGCGCCGCCCAGTTGATCGTTGAGTAGCGCTGCCAATGAAAGGCCCAGCCCACCCAGAGCCAGGCCGCGGCGAGCAGGGCCGTGAGCACACGGCCTGCACCGGCGCGCCGGGTCCCGGCCAGCCAAAGCGAGGCGAGGCCGGCGGCGAGTGCGACCAGCTGCGCCGGCCAGACATCGCGGTTGTAGAGCTCGACCAGGCGCCAATAAGTCCCGGGTGAAAACATCAGGAAGTCCGAGAGCCGGTAGGTCCACCACTCGGACATGGCTCACAGCCTCTCGATGTGAGCGGCCATGCGCCTGCGAAACGCCTCGTCAGGCATCCGGCCGAACGCTGCGCCCATGTTTTCGCGCACGTGGGCCACATGGTTGGTGGCGGGAATCGCGCAGGTCACCGCGGGGTGAGAGACGATGAACTTCAGCGCGAACTGGGCCCAGTTCGCGCAGTCGATCTCGCTGGCCCAGGCCGGTAGCGGATGGCGCTGCAGCTGGTGCAGCAGGGCGCCTTGGCGGAACGGCCGGTTGACCAGCACGGCGATGCCACGCTCGCGCGCCAGCGGCAGCAGCCGCTCTTCAGCCTCGCGATCGAGCAGGTTGTAGCTGAGCTGTACGAAGTCAATACGGTGGCCGCGCATGATCTGTTCCATCTCGTGGTGGCGGCGCCCCTCCGAGGTGGTGATTCCCACGTAACGCAGTTGGCCTGCGGCTTTCATGGCCTGCAGCAGTGGCAGCTGTTCCTGCCAGGCCACCAGGTTGTGAACCTGCAGCAGGTCGAAACGAGGCAGCCGCCAGAGCCGGCGCGACATCTCGATCTGCGCCGCCCCGGCCGAGGAAGTCCAGACCTTGTCGGCGGAAAAGACGCGCTGCTGTACCGAGAGTTTTTGCAGGCCATCGCCAATCACGCCTTGCGAGGAGCCGTACATCGGCGAGGAATCGATCAGGCGGCCGCCGGCATCGAAAAAATGGCGCATGACCTCGGCGCAATGCGCGCGCGCCGGGCGGTCGTTGCCGACGTTGAAGGTGATCCAGCTGCCCAGCCCGACCACCGGAATCTGTTCGCCGGACGAGGGAACGGGCCTGGACATCGGCAGTGACGGCGCAGCGTTTTGTGCGTAGGCTCCCACCATGCCCAGCGCGCTTGACGCGGGAAGCAGGTGCAGCAGCAGGGTGCGGCGTCTCATTTTTCCAGACCGGTGTGGTGTTGCATGCTTGCAGGTACCCATAAAACCGATGGATTTTTGTTCAGGGCAAGGCGAAAACCGCAGCCATAGCCCAACCATGGCGAGGATTTGCAACGCGGCCATGGGAAAAAAAGCGCGGTTTTATGTGCCTGATAGCGTGCAACACCACACTAACACAGGGACAAGGGCAGGGACAAGGCGGGCGGCGTAGTATGAATACCAATCAATGCCCATCCTACGGAGACTGCATGATGAACCTGAGCCGAATCGCGCGGCTGCTCCCGCTGTTGCTTGCCGCGCTGGCCTGGACGCCGTTCGCGTCGGCCGATGAAGCGCTGTGGTCGCTGCTCAAGGGCGGCGGCCAGGTTATCCTGATCCGGCACGCGCTGACGACCCCGGGCGTGGGCGACCCGGAGGGAATGACGCTCGGCGATTGCAGCACGCAGCGCAACCTGAACGACGAGGGCCGCGCCCATGCGCGGCAGCTTGGCGACGCTTTCCGTACCCGAGGCGTTGCGGTGGGGAAGCTGCTCTCCAGCCCATGGTGCCGTTGCACCGAAACCGCCAGGCTGGCCTTCGGCAAGGCCCCCGAGATCTCGCCGGCGCTGGGCAACCTGTTTGGCCGTCCGGAGCTGGCGGCCCGTCAGGTGGCTGAGCTCAAACCGCTGGCCAGCCAGCTACCTGCGGGCGGCAACACGGTGCTGGTTTCGCACGGCTCCACCATCGCGGCGCTAACCGGCATTTCACCCGGCATGGCGGAGATGGTGGTGCTCACGCCCCAAGGCGGCGGGCGCTTCACGGTCGCCGGGCGGCTGACCGCTCATAAGCCCTGACGCGTGAATCTGTGAATCTATTGGGGTACTACCACTGCGTCGAACATAGCGCCATAATGAAGCCGGAGCAGAGCCGGCCACCCGCGCCGGAACCGCAACGCAAGCAAGGAGATGACGGCATGAGCAATTCGAATCCCCCCCAAGGCGGCGATTTCGCGCATTGGGTCGACGAGAAATCACAGGCGCTGAAATTCGAACTCGGCGAGAAATTTCCTGTGCCGCCCACTGCACTGCATTCACCTTCGGTACATGTCGAGACTGGCCAGCAAAAGCTTGAAGAAGTGCTGCTGGAGCATGAAGAGCCGACGCAGGAGTTTCTTGAAGAACTGGCGGCTCTTGAGGATGCGCCACCGTTGAGTGACGAAGAGCTGGCCAAGCAGGCACTGGCAGCCGGCGGTGCAGACAGCGACAACAACACGCCCGAGTAGCGCATTTCCCCCGGTCGATACGGCAGCAGTGCGCCCCCTATCCGAACTGATCTGATTGGGCGGCCCGGGCAAGTACAGCCTCCTTGGAGCATCCTTCGACAGGCTCAGGACGAATAGGACCCTGAAAGCACGGCGGCATTTTTCCACAGGGCCGCCCCAAGGAAAACGGCCCCCGAGGGGCTGGAGCCCGCGGCTCCAAGCCTGCCTGCGCAGGCTTGGACGGGCGACAGAGGCGAAGCGTCTCGCGAGCCGCGGCCTGCAAGGCCTCGCGCAGTACACGAAGTGACAAGCGTGGGGGCAATTTCCCAGCGCGGCACAATACGGCCCATGACTACACAACTTGCGGGCCACCTTCTCGTTGACTGCCTGATTGCCCAGGGCGTTACCCATGCGTTTGGCGTACCCGGTGAAAGCTACCTGGCCGTCCTTGACGGCTTGCATGCACGTCAGGGCCAGATTGAATTCATCACCTGCCGCCAGGAGGGCGGTGCGGCCTTCATGGCCGAGGCGCACGGCAAGCTCACCGGCCGGCCGGGCGTTTGCATGGTGACGCGTGGGCCGGGCGCCACCAACGCTTCCATCGGTGTCCACACCGCGTTTCAGGACTCGACGCCCATGGTGCTGCTGGTGGGCGATGTGGCCAGCGACTGCCGCGACCGGGAGGCCTTCCAGGAGGTGGATTACGCCAGCTTTTTCGGACCAAGCACCAAGGGCTTTGCCAAGCGCGTGGAGCGCATTGACGACGCCGACCGGATTCCCGAGTATGTGGCGCGTGCTTTTGCGACGGCCATGAACGGCAGGCCCGGTCCGGTCGTGCTGGTGTTGCCTGAAGACATGCTGACGCAGATGACCGGCGCCCAGCCCTTGCCCCGCGTGGAGGCGGTCCAGGCCTGGAGCGACCCCGGCTCCGTGCGTACGCTGCGCGAGATGCTGCTCCAATCGCAGCGGCCGTTTGTCATTGCCGGGGGCGGCGGCTGGACGCCGCAGTCGGCGCAGGCCTTGCAGCGCTTTGCCGAAAACTGGAAACTGCCGGTGGGCAACGCCTTTCGTTTCCAGGACACGTTTGACAACCACCATCCGCAATACGCCGGCGACGTGGGAATCGGCCTCAACCCCAAACTGGCCGCGCGCATCAAGGCCAGCGACCTCATCCTCGCCATCGGCCCGCGCCTGGGGGAAATGACGACCGGCAATTACACCTTGCTGGAAGCGCCCCGGCCCAAGCAGAAGCTGGTGCACATCCATTCAAGTGCCGAAGAGCTCAACCGCGTCTACCAGGCCGACCTGGCCATCAACGCCACCATGAATGCCGCTGCGCGCTCGCTGGAGGTGCTGACGGCGCCGGTGACGGTAGCCTGGGAGGCCTGGACGGCGTCGGCGAACGAGGACTATCTGGAAAACCTCAAGCCGACGCCTTCGGCCAATCTGCCGGGCGATATCGACATGCCTGCCATCGTCGGCCTGTTGCAAAAGCATTTGCCGGAAGATGCGGTACTGACCAACGGCGCGGGCAACTTCGCGAGCTGGGTGCACCGCTTCTACCGGCACCACGGCCTCGTCAAGGGCCACAAGACGCAGCTGGCGCCCACCGTGGGCGCCATGGGTTATGGTGTGCCGGCGGGCATTGCGGCGGCCATCACGACCGGCCGGGTGGCTTTCACGATTGCGGGCGACGGCGACTTCCTGATGAACGGCCAGGAGCTGGCCACAGCGGTGCAGCATGGCGCCAAAAGCATCATCGTGCTGCTCAACAACGGTATGTACGGAACCATACGCATGCACCAGGAAAGGGAGTACCCGCAGCACGAGAGCGGCTCCCGCCTGAACAACCCGGACTTCGCCGCCCTGGCGCGTGCCTACGGCTATGCGGGTGTGCGCATCGCGCGCACCGCCGAATTCGAGGCCGAGCTGCTGGCCGCACTGGCGCGCAAGGAGGGCACGGTGATCGAGGTCACGCTGGACCCGGAAGTCATCACCACGCGCGGCACGCTGTCGTCAATTACTCAGACTGCATTGACTCAATCGCTACAAAAAAAATAGCAAGCTATCGAGGTTTTATATGGGCTATTGGTCTATAACGATCTATAACCGTCTTTGCTATTTCTTGCCTTGTCCGGAAAAACGGTGCTCCCAATAGGTGTGCATTCCGGTAAGGCATAGCGTCAACCAGGCAATTCCTTCCGCAAACGCTGCCAGCACATCACTGAGGTAATGAACACCGAGATACACACGCGTCAGCGCTACCAGTGCCACCAGCGTGATCGCAACGAGTACCACCATGACACGCCAGCGCCAGGCGTTGATTTTCGTTATCAGCATTGCCGCTATGACGCCATAAAACAAGGTCGCTCCAGCGACATGACCGCTGGGAAAGCTGTAAGTCGTCAGCACCACCAGCGGGTTGTCGAAGCTGGGGCGCGCCCGGTGAATTGCATACTTCATGAAAACATTTAGCAGCATTCCGAACGGGACTGCCATGCTCACGCAGATCAGCCAGTACCAGTTCCGCTTCCAGGCCAGACAGGCTGCGATCAACGCTACAGCCAGCGCGATGGAAATTGGGTCGTGTAGATGAGTCACCGCCAGCATTGCCCGGGTCAACCGTTCTGTGGAATGGGCATGAAACCATTGCGCCACTTGCAAATCGACGAGAGTCAGCGGGTCGCCGGTTATCACGTCTTCTGTAATCCCGCCAAATAACCAGCTTGCGCCGATCAGAACTGTTGCCCCTATGGTCAGCTGCAACCCAAGATAGCTTTGGGGCGACAACCTGGCCTGTACAAACGCAATTTGTGGCGCAAAGCGGTGGCGCAATGCCTTAACGCGTGGGCGCTGAAGAAAACCAGTCCAGGCTTGTTTGATTGCGGTCTCATGCCGCACCGTCCAGCGCCACAGCCAGACAAGCAACAACACGAACACCACGATGCCGCCAAGGATGGCGCTGGCGCGTCCGATCCATCGCTCAGCCGTCTGCCAGCTGGCGCCCAAAAAGTACCCCAGCAACACCACACCAGAGGCCCACAGTACCGCACCGCCAGCGTTATAGGACAGGAACTTCCGGTAGGTCATTCGGGACGAGCCGGCAAGGAAGGGCACCAGGGCGCGGGCAAAGCCAACGAATCGCCCGAGGAACACTGCCTTGCTACCGTGCCGTGTAAAAAAAGCATCCGCTTTACCGACGCGCGCCTCAGTCAGTCCGAAGTGACTGCCATAGCGAACCAATGCCGGACGCCCCATCCGGCGCCCCAATTCGTAGCCAATGCTGTCGCCCAGCGCCGCCCCCATCGCGACGGTGATGATCAGCACATCGACATCGAGCAAGCCTTGTGCCGCAAAGAAGCCTGCAACCAACACAAGACTCTCTCCTGGAATGAGCAATCCCAAAAAAGCTGCTGATTCAAGCATCGCTCCAAGGAAGACAACCAGGTAGCCCCATTGCCCCAGGCGTCCGATCAGGTTGACCAAATACTCCAGCATGGATCATCTCGCCTATGGTTTGGGCATGACCTTCACAGAAGCCCTTTGGCGACGGGCCTACCCCAGGTCGGTGCATTGTGGCCCCTTGCAAGGCTTGGCGTAAATCCTGTCCTCTTGCAAGCGGTGGAAGAGCGGCAAGAGCACGCTGGAGTGGAGCGTTGACCTGGCAAAAAAAAACCCTCCCGGATCCCAGGAGGGCATCTTACGCTTCAGCGTTTTGGAGGACGCCCGGGAGAACCCCGGCGTTTCCCATCCCGCTACGGCCTATTCCTTGATGTCGACGCCGTAGAAGTTGTGGCGACCAAACGGGCTGTTCTTGAAGTCGATCACGCTCTTGCGTACCGGCTTGAGCTGCACCGCATGGGCAATGGTGAACCAGGGAGCCTGCTCTTTAAAGATGACCTGCGCCTGCTGGTAGAGCTTGGTGCGCTCAGCCGGGTTGGTGACAGTCTTGGCTTTCAGGACCAGATCTTCATAAGGCTGGTAGCAGAACTTGGCGATGTTGGAACCACTGGCGGACTGGGCCGAAGCGCAACCGAGCAGGGTGTACATGAAGTTGTCCGGATCGCCGTTGTCGCCGGTCCAGCCCAGCATGCCCATCTGGTGCTCGCCCGCCTGCAGGCGCTTGCGGTACTCGCCCCACTCAAAGCTCTTGATCTCGGCCGTGACGCCCACTTTGACCAGATCCGCCTGCATCAGCTCGGCAATGCGTTTGGCGTTGGGGTTGTAGGGGCGCTGTACCGGCATGGCCCACAAATCGGTGGTGAAACCGTTCGGGTAGCCTGCTTCTGCCAGGAGTTTTTTGGCGGCTTCAGGGTTGTACGCATCGTCCTTGATACTGTCGTTGTAGGCAGCCATCGACGGTGGGATCGGGTTTTTCGCGGGAATGCCGGTGCCCAGGTACACGCCGTCAACAATGGCTTTCTTGTTGATGGACATGTTGATGGCCTTGCGAACGCGCACGTCATCGAACGGTTTTTTCGTGGTGTTGTAAGCCATATAGCCCACGTTCAAACCGGGCTGCTCGATGACCTGGATATTCGGGTCCTTGCGGATGGCCTCGAGGTCAGCCGGAGCGGGGTAGGGCATGACATGGCACTCGCCCTTTTGCAGCTTCGCCCATCGTACCGACGCGTCCGGGGTGATGGCGTAAACCAGGTCGTCAATTTTCGCTTTGCCGGCCCAGTGTGCGGGGAACGCCTTGTAGCGAATGATCGCGTCTTTCTGGTACTGCACCAGGTAAAAGGGGCCGGTACCAATAGGGTCCTGGTCAATTTTTTCAGGCGTGCCGGCCTTGAGCATGGCGTCGGCATATTCCTTGGACTGCACCGCTGCATAAGGCATGGCCAGGTTGGACAGGAATGGCGCTTCAGGTTTGTCAAGCGTGACCTTGACGGTGTAGTCGTTGACTTTTTGCACCGATTTCAGCAGCTTGGGCATGCCCATGTCGCTGAAGTAGGAGTGGTTAGGGCTGGTAACCTTGAAGAAGGCGTTGTCTTCCTTCCACTGGCGCTCGAACATGAACAGCACGTCGTCGGCATTGAAGTCGCGCGTGGGTTTGAAACCCTTGTTGGTGTTATGCCATTTCACACCTTTGCGCAGGTAGAAGGTGTACTCCTTGCCGTCGGCGGAAATGTCCCATTTCTCGGCCAGACCGGGAATGACCTTGGTGCCACCACGCTCGAACTCCACGATGCGGTTGTAGATCGGTTCGTTGGCATCAAACGAGGTACCCGTGGTGTTGATACCGGGGTAGAAGTTTTCAGGACTGCCTTCAGAGCAGAACACCAGCGTCTTGGCGGAGACTGGCGTGAGCGCCAGCAATGCTGGCAGGGCGACCGCGCACAGCAATGCGCGCTGGACCGGGCGTAGCCGGCTTGCACTTGGTTTGGTCTGAATCATTTGATGGACTCCCTTTGGGGGTTAATGCTGCGATGCAGCGGGCTGGCGGCCAGTTTGCGCGAATTGTGTTCTGCGCTCCCCGGTCTTTGAAAAACGTGGCATGGGGCAATACATGGTTTGTACTGCACCATATCACGCGGTAATGAAATTTTCTGCATAGTGGCAAGCCACCTGCCGGCCTGCCACTTCGCGCAGAACCGGCCTTTCGGCACGGCATCGATCGGTCACATGGGGGCAACGGGTGGAAAACACGCAGCCCGTGGGCGGATTGAGCGGTGAGGGCAATTCGCCCTTGAGCACAATGCGGTGCCTGACCCCAGTGCTGCCAGCCAGGCCTGGTGTGGATGCCAGCAAGGCCTGGGTGTAAGGATGCAGTGGCTGCGCGAACAGCGCGTTTTTTTCGCCTTGCTCGACCGCATGGCCGAGGTACATCACCAGTACATCGTGGGCAATGTGGCGCACCACGCCCAGGTCATGCGAGATGAACAGGTAGGCCAGCCCCATCGACTGCTGCAGGTCGGCCAGCAGGTTCAGCACCTGGGCCTGAATTGACACGTCCAGCGCCGACACCGGTTCGTCGGCCACCACCAGGGTGGGGTTGAGCATCAGGGCGCGTGCGATGGCGATGCGCTGGCGCTGCCCCCCCGAAAACATGTGGGGATATCGGTCATAGTGCTCGGGGCGCAGGCCCACCTTGGCGAGCATGGCGCGCGCGCGCGCGGCACGGTCGGCGGGAGACAGGTCGGTATTGATTTCGAGCGGTGCTTCCAGAATGGCGCCGACCTTCTTGCGCGGATTGAGCGAGCCGTAAGGGTTCTGGAACACCAGCTGCACAGCCTTGCGAAGGCCCTGGCGCTCTTCGTGACGTGCGGTGACCGCATCTACGCCCTTGATGCGCAGCTGGCCGCTGGTAGGGGTTTCAATGAGGGAAACCATGCGCGCCAGCGTGGACTTGCCGCAGCCCGATTCCCCCACGACGGCCAGTGTCTTGCCGGCATGGACTGCAAAGGAGACGCCGCCGACGGCCTGCAGGTGATCGGGGGCGCGCATGAAGCCGCGCCGTATTTCATAAACGCGCTTGAGATCCCGGGCTTCCACCACGGGCTGCGCTGCCAGCGCTGACAGCGCCGGGGCATCTTGCAGCGCGCTCATGGTGCCTCCTCCACCAGCACAGGGGTGTCGCGCAGTATGGCCGCTTCACGGTCGGGGTCACCCAGCGGATAGTGGCAGCGCACCTTGCCGTCTTTCCAGGCGCGCAGCAACGGGCGCTCGGTGCGCGAATGCTCGGTGGCGTAGGCGCAACGCGGCGCAAACAGGCAGCCGGCTGGCCGATCGTAAAGGCCGGGCACCATGCCGGGGATGGTCGCCAGGCGGGTGCTGCCATCGCTGCGCTCCGGCAGGGCTGACAGCAGCGCTTCGGTATAGGGGTGCTGGGGGGTGTTGAAAAGCGCGTGCGAGCTTTGCTCTTCCATGATCTGGCCGGCATACATGACGGCTACACGTTGCGCCATTTCGGATACCACGCCCATGTTGTGGGTAATGAGCACCAGGGCCATGCCGCGCTCCTTTTGCAGGCTGCGCAGCAGGTCCAGGATTTGCGCCTGGATGGTCACATCCAGGGCTGTGGTGGGTTCGTCGGCAATCAGCAGGCGCGGATTGCAGGCAATGGCCATGGCGATCATCACGCGCTGATTCATGCCGCCCGACAGCTGGTGCGGATAGGCTTTCAAGCGGCTTTCGGGCGAATTGATACCAACCTGCTCGAGCAGTTCTATGGCCTTGCGCGTGGCGGCCTTGCGGTCCATGCCCAAATGCAGGCGCAGGGTTTCGGTGATTTGAAAGCCGACGGTGAAGCAGGGGTTCAGGCTGGTCGTGGGCTCCTGAAAAATCATGGCCACGTCTTTGCCGGTGAGCTTGCTGCGCTCGCTGGCCGACAGGGATAGCAGGTCATGGCCGGCAAAGCGGAGTTTGTCGGCGCGAACCCGTCCCGGATAGGCCACGAGCCCCATCAGCGCCATCATGGTGACGCTTTTTCCGGAGCCGGATTCACCGACGATACCCAGCACTTCGCCTTCTTCGAGCGACAGGCTGACGCCGTCAACGGCGTACATGATGCCGTTTTGCGAGGGAAACTCGACGGACAGGTTTTCTATTTCAAGCAGGGCCATGTTTAGTAACTCCCCCTTCTCGGCTCACTTCGTGTAGCCGGATCCCCCCTCCGGGGGCAACAGCTGCGGCCCGGCGAAGCCGGTTCCGCGCTGTTACTTGCGAAGAGGCTCATGAGGGGTGGGTGGATCTTGTTCATCGTTTAAGTTTTGGATCGAACGCATCGCGCAGTCCGTCTCCGAGCAGGTTGAAGGCCAGCACAGTGATCAAAATCGCGAGGCCGGGGAAAGTCACCACCCACCAGGCACGCAGCACGAATTCGCGGGCGTCAGCCAGCATGGTGCCCCATTCCGGGGAGGGCGGCTGGGCGCCAAGACCCAGAAAGCCCAGCGCCGCCGCATCCAGGATGGCGGTGGACACCCCCAGCGAGGCTTGCACGATCAGGGGCGCCGTGCAGTTCGGAAGGATTTCGCTGAACATCAGGCGGGCGCGGCTGGCACCGCTCATGCGCGCGGCGGTAACGTAGTCACGGGAGGTTTCGGCAATCACCGCCGCGCGGGTAATGCGCACGTAATGCGGCAGCACCACGATGGCGACGGCCAGCATCGCATTCATCAGGCCGGGGCCCAGGATGGCCACGATGACGATGGCCAGCAGCAGGCTGGGCAGGGTCAGGATGATGTCCATCAGGCGCATGACCGCGATCTCGAAGATGCCGCGGAAAAATCCCGACAGCAGGCCCAGCACGGTCCCGACCACCACCGACAGCGTAACCACGGCCAGCCCGATAACCAGGGACAGGCGGGCGCCGTGCATCAGGCGCGACAGGATGTCGCGGCCGATCGCGTCGGTGCCCAGGGGGTAGGTCCACGATCCGCCCGTCTGCCAGGCAGGGGGTTTGAGAAACACCGCATTGTTGGTGATGTTGGGTGGGTGCGGCGCCAGCCAGGGCGCGAAAAGTGCGACCAGCAGAACACCGACCACAATGATCAGGCCCATGACGGCGCCGCGGTTGGAGCTGAAGTAGCTCCAGAACTCGCGCAGCGGATGCGGCGGTGCCGGTGGTGTACCCGGCGCAACGGTTGCTGTTTTCAAGGTGGCCGTGCTCATCGCTGATACCTGATGCGTGGGTTGATGATGCCGTAGGTGATGTCCACCAGCAGGTTGACCGCCATCACGATCGCGCCCAGCAGCAGGATGCCGCCTTGCAGGACCGGGTAGTCGCGGCGGCTGATGGCTTCGATCAGCCATTTGCCGACGCCGGGCCAGGAAAAGATGGTCTCGGTGAGGATGGCCCCCGTGAACAGGACGCCGACCTGCAGGCCGATCACGGTCACCACCGGGATCAAGGCATTGCGCAGGGCATGCAGGGCGACGACGCGCAGGTTGGAAAGACCCTTGGCGCGTGCGGTCCGGATGTAGTCTTCACCCAGCACTTCCAGCATGGCCGAGCGCGTCATGCGTGCGATCACCGCCAGCGGGTTGGTCCCCAGCACAATCATCGGCAAAATCAGGTGCGATGCAGCCGACCAGAATGCGCCTTTGTCCTCCGACAGTAGCGAGTCGATGAGCAGGAAGCCGGTCGTGGGTTCAATGAAGTACTGCACCGCCATACGGCCCGAGACAGGGGTCCAGCCGAGCTGCACCGAAAAAAGCAGGATCAGCAGCAGGCCCCACCAGAAAATCGGCATGGAGTAACCGGTCAGGGAGACGCCCATGACCCCGTGGTCCAGTATCGAGTTGCGCTTGACCGCGGCCAGAATGCCGGCAGGAATGCCGATCACCAGGGCGAACACAATCGCGCAGAGAGCCAGTTCGATGGTGGCGGGGAAAAGCGTCAGGAATTCACGCAGCACGGGTTCCTGCGTGATGAGGGATTTGCCGAGATCGCCATTGAGCACGCGGCCGATGTAGATGCCGTACTGCACCAGAATCGGCCGGTCCAGGCCGTATTCCTTGAGCAGCTGTGCATGCCGCACCGGATCAATGCCACGCTCCCCAGCGAGGGTTTCGATGGGGTCGCCCGGCACCAGGCGGATCAGAAAAAAGGCCAGCAGTGTCATGCCCAAAAAAGTGGGGATGATCAGGCTGAACCGGGTAAAAATAAAGCGGAGCATTATTGTGGGCGACCCTGGCAGGCACTCACGCGGGCTGCAGAAAATTCATCGTGGAAGCGGCAAATCGGGATCACGAAAATCTTTGCCACGCTGGTTTTTATTGGATGCATGTGCATGAAATGATGGTTTTGTACCTTCGCGCGCCGGTAGCCGGTAGCGTCGCAGGCAAATTTTTATCTTATCAACAAACCCGTTTATTTTTGGCAGGGTTGCCGGCAATCTGCTACCGAGTAACCCGTATTGCCTCGCGAAGCTTTTGATGATCGCGAGGCCACGGGGTTACGCAGGAAGCGTGCCACGAGACGCCAGTGAGCAGCGACGGATCCGTCGGCGCGTTTCGAGGCGCTGCTTTCGGCAGGCAGTGCGTCGGAGCATAAAAAAAGGCCGGTGGAAACCGGCCTTTGGGGTGTCGGCAAAGCCGATTACTTGACGTGCTTGCCAATGAGGCCAGCCATCTCGAACATCGACACTTGCGGTTTGCCAAATACGGCCTTGAGCTTTTCGTCGGCATTGATCATGCGCTTGTTGACCTTGTCCTGCAGGCCCTTGGATTTGATGTAAACCCACAGCTTGCTGACAATTTCGGTGCGTGGCAGAGGCTTGTCGCCCACCACGGCAGCCAGGGCGGGGCTCAAGGTCAGCGCTTTCATGAACGCTGCATTGGGCGTACGCTTTTTGGCGGGCGCTTTTTTCGCTGCTGGCTTTTTGGCCGCAACCTTCTTGGCAGGCGCTGCTTTCTTCGCAGCTACCTTTTTGGCGGGCGCTGCTTTTTTTGCGGCGACCTTCTTGGCAGGAGCTGCTTTCTTCGCAGCTACTTTCTTTGCCGGAGCAGCCTTTTTAGCAGGCGCTTTTTTAGCCGGTGCTTTTTTTGCAGTTGCCATGATTGATTTTCCTTCTAGAAGTTGATAAATCACCGCAGGGATAACTACTTCCTTGCGGCAATGCGGATGCTACTGGAGAAAAACGCAGTTTCATAGCGAAAAAGCACTTTATTTGCGCCCGCCTGTTGCAGATTTACCTCTGAAAATCAAAAAAACGCCTGTGAGAATCACACCGCAAGCCACCCACTCGCCACGGGTGACTTGCTCGCCGGCAAAAAACGCACCCAGAAAAATCGCGATCAACGGGTTCACAAAGGCATAGCTGGTGGCCACTGCAGGGGAGGAATTGGCCAGCAGGTAGAGGTAGGCGCTGAACGCTATTAGCGAGCCGAACACCACGAGGTACAGCCAGGCCATCATGGCTGCGGGCTGGAAAGGCCAGTTGCTGGCGACCTCGTGCTGCTCACCCAGTGCAAGAGAGATCGCCATTAACACCGCGCCGCCACACAACATTTCACTCGCGAAACCCGCGGGGCCGTTGGCCAGAGGCAGTCGTTCGGTGGACAACACGGAGCCCAGCGACCACAGCAGGGTTGCGCCTGCGATGCAGGCCAGGCCCACGGGCGCCGCGGAAAAGCTGGCGCCTCTCACCAGCAGCAGCACGCCAGCCACCCCCACGGCCATGCCCACCAGTTCCAGCCGGCTGGGGCGTTGGCCCAGCAACAGGCCCCATGCGGACACCATCAGGGGAACCACCGCAATGAAGGTGGCGATCAGGCCGGAGCCAATGTGGACTTCCGCACTGGCGGTGAGCCCCATGCCGCCGCCGAGCATCAGCGTGCCTATGGCGAGCGCATTGCGCCATTCGCGCAGGGTAGGGAGAGCCTGCCGGCGGATGATCACCCAGGCCATGACCAGCATGCCCGCCACCAGGAAGCGGGTGCCCATCTGGAAAAAAGGCGGGAAGCTCACCAGTGCGAAACGGATCGCCAGGTAGGTGGAACCCCACACCACATAGCAGGCGATCAAGGCGGGGACCAGCAGCGGTGCTGCCCGGGTGGGCGGGGAAGGGAGGGAGATTGCGGAGCTCATCCACGTCATCGTAAATTGCCAATAACGGCCAAGCCATGCAAAATTAAAGGTGAAAAGCCGGGACTACTTTAAATTTAACGCTTGAAAAGCACGATGACCGAAACTGACGAATACGATCACTACGACAGCCGCATCCTGACTGAATTGCAGCGGGATGCCCGCATCACCATGGCGGAGTTGGGGCGACGCGTCCATCTGAGCCAGCCCGCAGTCACGGAACGTGTACGCAAGCTGGAGCTGGGCGGCGTGATCAGGGGTTACCGCGCCGAGGTCGACCTGGCGCGGCTGGGTTATGGGATTCGCGCCATCATGCGCGTGGCACGGGCTGAGTACGCCCGGGTGGTCAAGCTGATTGAGCAGACGCCGGAAGTGATCAATGCCTACAACGTGACGGGAGAAGACAGCTGGGTGCTGGAAATCGCCGTCATTGATGTCTCGCACCTGGATGCCGTCGTGACCAAATTCTGCATCCTGACCGAGACTTCTACCGCGATCGTGCTCAACGCCCCTCGTGAGAACGCCATTGTGCTGCCAGCCCGCAGGGAAAACATCAAACCCACCATCAACAAGGTCACGGGGAAATGACAAGGACCACCCCTGTTTTGTTCGCCACCTGCGACCTTTGCGGTGCCCATAAAAATGACAGCTCAGGCAGCCTTCGGGTGCTGCCGCCGCCGCTGGAAGAAGCTTGAGCTTCGCCGCGCAGCGGTCGCGGCTCAGGTCCGCAGCTTGATGCCGAGGCGCTTCAATTGCTCTGTGCCTGCGGCGGTGATGCTCACCACGCGTGTGTGTTTTTTACGCTCTATCCAGCCCTGCTGCGTGAAGTGCGTTGCCAGCGCGGCACCGAGTGCACCACCCAGGTGGTCCTGCCGCTCCGACCAGTCCAGGCAGGTGCAGGCAAACTGCCGGCGCCTGCCGCGCACCTCGGTGACGTTGATGCCCAGCGCGCCGAGGGCCTGATCGCCTTTGGGCAAAAGTGCCAGGGCCTTCGGCAGGTCCTGGCTGGCGTCCGCTACCAGCCAGCCTTTGCGGCGCATCATGGCCAGCAGGGTCGTACCGAGTTCGCCGGCGAGATGGTCATAACAGTAGCGTGCCTGGCGGATCGGCTCAGGAGCTGCAGGGCTCGCGGATTTCGTCGTGCGCGGCGCAACGCGCATCAGCGACTCGACCAGATGAGCCACGTGCTCTGAAGCAAGGCGAAAATACTTGTGGCGGCCTTGCGCGGTGGATACCAGCAGGCCATCGTCAAGCAGCCGTTTGAGGTGCGAAGTGGCTGTGGCGGGCTCAATCCTCGCGCCGAGCGCCAGTTCCTTTGCGGTGAGTGCGCGGCCTTCCATCAGCAGTGCCAGCATCTGGATGCGGCGCGGATCGCCCACGGTGGATGCCAGCCTGGCAAGGTCGGGTTCTGCATTCATGATTTGATCCTAACCAAACTGTTGTTGCTCGACAAGCGGGGGGCGGCTGGCGACACTGGAGGTCTTGTCAAACAAACAGAGCGAGCAACCATGGCCCAGTACAGCGCAGAGATTCTCTGGCAGCGCGGCGGACAGGATTTTCCTGGCAACCGTTATGGCCAGCTATCGCCGTCAAATACAAGTTTTGCGTGGATTGTCATGCCGATGCGTGAGCAGATTGACCAGCTCCACCACGAAGCCCACGCAGAGTGTTTTATCGCCAACCCGGTCAAGACTGAAGTGTGCAGCGAGCCGGTGTATGCCCATGAGTGAAGGCGTTCTTCCACAACCCGGCAACCCGATCGAGGCGGTCACCCATGCCGACCCTTACCCCTACTACCGGCAGTTGCGGGAACAGCGGCCGCTGTATTTTGATGAAGGCCTGAAGCTCTGGGTGGCCAGCAGCCATGCCGTGATAGAAGAGGCCTTTCACAACGCGGCGCTGCGTGTGCGCCCGCCGGCCGAGCCGGTGCCCCAAGTCCTGCTGGGTACAGCCGCGGGCGAGGTTTTTGCCCAGCTGGTACGCATGACGGACGGTGAATTTCACGCTGCCCACAAGCCCGCGGTGGAGCAAGCCGCGCGCCGCTGGAGCCTGGCCGATGTGGCGCAGGCCAGTGAAGCGGCAGCACGGGATCTGGATCTGTTTGCCGCCGGGCCGCCCCAAGGCAAACATGGCCCCCTTGGGGGGCAGCGTAGCGTGGGGCTCAAATTTTCGCGTCTGACCGTCAACGATTTCATGGCTATGCTGCCGGTGCAGGCCATGGCGCGCCTGCTGGGCGTGCCTGGCGACAAGCTTGATGACACCGGCCGCTGGGTGCAGCAATTCACCCAGGGAATCGCGCCTGGCGCCCCGGCGCTGGCCGTGTCCCTGGCCGCCAGCGCCGCGGAGGCACTGATGGCGCAGGGCAGGGTGCTGGGTTTGTCGCCGGTGCAGGCCGCGAACCGCATCGCGTTTATGCAGCAATCGCTGGATGCCACATCAGGGTTGATTGGGCATACGGCACTGATGCTTGCGCAGAACCCGGCCCTTGCCGCCGCGGCGGACCGCTCGCAGGGCGCGATGCGCGAATTCGTGGCCGAGGTCGAACGCCATCAAGCGCCTATCCAGAACACGCGGCGCTTTGCCGCCGATCCCGTGGTGCTGGCGGGCCGGTCGATCGAGGCAGGGCAGGGCGTGCTGCTCGTGCTGGCCAGCGCCAACCGCGATGAAGCGCTTAACCCGCAGTCTGACTGCTTCGATCCGCAGCGTAGCGAACGCCGCAGCATGGGCTTCGGTGCGGGCGCCCATGCCTGCCCCGGCGCCGCAATCGCTATCGAAATAGTAGCCGCTTGCGTCCGATGGATCAGGGCTGAAGGTCGATTTGATGATTATTTTGGGCGTCAAATGGGTTTTCGGCCACTCGCCAACGCCCGCATCCCTGTTTTTGAAACCTGAAAGGAAGCAAATATGGTGTCCGTGATTTTCGAAGTCTGGCCTGATCCGGCCCATCGCGAGGGCTACCTGAACTGGGCGGCCGAACTCAAGAGCGAGCTGGTGAAGATGGACGGCTTTATTTCCATCGAACGCTTCCAGAGCTTGAGCGAGCCCGACAAGCTGCTGTCCCTGCAGTTCTGGCGCGACGACGCCTGCCTGACGGCCTGGCGCAACCTGGAAGCGCACCGCGCAGCGCAGGCTGCGGGCCGCAGCACCATGTTCAAGGACTATCGGCTGCGCATTGCCGAGGTGACGCGCGACTACGGGCTGAAGGAACGCGACGAGGCGCCGGCCGATTCACGCCAGGCGCACGGCTGAGGCCGCCGGGACTGTTTACGCCGCGCTCAAAGCGATGGAATTCTCCAGCGCCAGTCCGCCGCCGTAGCTGGCCTGCTGGGGCGGCGTGCCGCCCAGCGAAACCTTGATGGCGCAGTACTTGAATTCCGGGATCTTGGCGAACGGATCCAGCGCGGCATTGGTCAGCTTGTTGATGGCCGCCTCGTAGTAGCAGAAGGGCACGAAGACCGCACCGCGCGGCGAGCTTTCGTCGGCCCGCGCGTACAGCGCGACCTCCCCGCGGCGCGACGCTATGGTCACGACGTCGCCCGGTTTGCCGCCTAGGTCAGCAAGGTCAAGGGGGTGGACAAGGGCCACCGGATCGGGTTCGATCGCATCCAGCACCGTGGCGCGCCGCGTCATGCTGCCGGTGTGCCAGTGCTCCAACTGGCGGCCAGTGATCAGCACCATGGGGTACTCGGTGTCGGGGCGTTCGGCCGCCGGGATGATGTCGGCCGGCACGAAGCGCGCCCGGCCGTTGTCGCGCGGAAAATCCTCCACGAACACCACCGACTGGCCGGGGTCGCCTTCCTTCAGACAGGGGTAGGTGACCGCGTGCTCGCGATCCAGCCGGTCCCAGGTGATGCCTCCGATGCTGGGCATGGTGTGCCGCATCTCGTCGAACACTTCCGACACGTGCTTGTAGTTCCAGCCGCAACCCAGCTTGTTCGCGATCTCCTGGATGATCCACAGGTCCTGGCGCGCGTCGCCCGGCGGGTTGATGGCCTTGCGGCCCATCTGGACCAGACGGTCGGTGTTGGTAAAGCTGCCGTCCTTCTCGGGGAAGGCGCTCGCAGGCAGGATCACGTCGGCGAGGTAGGCCGTCTCGGTCAGGAAGATGTCCTGCACGACGAGGTGGTCCAGCGCCGCCAGTGACTCACGCGCATGGTTGGCGTCGGGATCGGACATCGCCGGGTTTTCGCCCTGGACGTACATGCCGCGGATGCCGCCCTTCTTGATGGCGTGCATCACCTCGACCACCGTGAGGCCTGGCTTGTCGTCCAGCGTGCCGGCCGGCACGTCCCAGGCCTTTTCGAAGGTGGCGCGCACCTTCGGGTCGGACACGTGCTGGTAGTCGGGAAACATCATCGGGATCAGGCCCGCGTCCGAGGCGCCCTGCACGTTATTCTGGCCGCGCAGCGGATGCAGGCCGGTGCCGGGACGTCCGATCTGGCCGGTCATCAGCGACAGGGCGATCAGGCAGCGCGCGTTGTCAGTGCCGTGCACATGCTGCGACACGCCCATGCCCCACAGGATCATGGAGGCCTTCGAGCTGGCATAGAGCCGTGCGACATAGCGCAGCGTGTCAGCGTCGATACCGCAGATCGGCGCCATCAGCTCGGGCGTATAGCCCTCGACATTCTTGCGCAGCTCCTCGTAGCCGATGGTGCGGCTGGCGATGAACTCCTCGTCCACCAGGCCCTCGGTCACGATGACATTCATCATCGCGTTGAGCATCGGCACGTCGGTGTCGGGCTTGAATTGCAGGTGCCGGTGCGCCATGCGCGTCAGGTCCGAGCGGCGCGGGTCCATCACGACCAGCTTGGTGCCGTTCTTCACGGCGTTTTTGATCCAGGTCGCGGCCACCGGGTGGTTCACTGTCGGGTTGGCGCCGATGATGACCACCACTTCGGCCTTGGTGACGTCCATCACGGGGTTGGACACGGCGCCGGAGCCAATGCCCTCGAGCAATGCAACGACCGAAGAGGCGTGGCACAGGCGGGTGCAATGGTCGACGTTGTTGCTGCCGAAACCGGTACGCACCAGCTTCTGGAACAGGTAGGCTTCTTCGTTGCTGCCCTTGGCGGAGCCGAAGCCGGCCAGGGATTTCTTGCCGTACTGGTCACGAATGGCGGCGAGCTTGCCGCCGGCGAACTCCAGTGCTTCTTCCCAGCTGGCTTCGCGGAACACGTCCATCACGCGGTCAGGGTCCATGGTGAAGTCGCCGGTTTTCGGCATGCCTTCGCGGCGGATCAGCGGTTTGGTCAGGCGCTGCGGGTGGTGGGCGTAGTCAAAGCCGTAGCGGCCCTTGACGCAAAGCCGGTTGTGGTTGGCCGGGCCGTCACGGCCCTCCACGAACAGGATCTTGTCGTCTTTTACGTTGTAGGTAAGCTGGCAGCCGACGCCGCAGTAGGGGCAGACAGAAGCCACCTGTTTGTCGGGTACCGCGAGCGCAGCATCGCGGGCCGGCATCAGCGCACCGGTGGGACAGGCTTGCACGCATTCGCCACAGGCAACGCAGGTTGAGCTTCCCATGGAGTCATCCATGTCGAAAACGATTTTGGCCTGGTCGCCCCGGAATGCCAGTCCGATCACGTCGTTGACCTGTTCGTCGCGGCAGGCGCGCAGGCAACGCGTGCACTGGATGCAGGCGTCGAGGTTGACGGCGATGGCCGGGTGTGTCAGGTCCTGGCGCACCTGCTGGCGTGCCTCGAAGCGCGGCTTGCCGACGCCGATTTTGCTGGCCCACTGGTCCACCTCGTTGTTGCGGGTGTATTCCTTCTCGGGCATGTCGGACAGCAGCAGCTCAAGCACCATCTTCTGCGATGCCACGGCGCGCTCGCTGTCGGTGACGACTTTCATGCCGGCCGTCGGCGCGCGGCAGCAGGAGGGCGCCAGCACCCGTTCACCGTTGATTTCGACCATGCAGGAGCGGCAGTTGCCTACCGCCTCCATGCCTTCCTTGTAGCAAAGGTGGGGGATCTCCACGCCTTCGCGTTTTGCCACCTGCAGCAGGGTTTCGGTGGCCCGTCCGGTCACTTCACGGCCGTTGAGGCTGAAGCTCACGAGCGGCACGTCAAGCTGGGCTAGTTCATGTCTGGTAATCGCGTTCATCGTGGTCCTTAAATTCAGCAGGTTCAGCAAAGCTGCTCAGGCCGCAGCGCCGGGCCGCCCCAAGCAAGGCCAGCCCCCTCGGGGGGCAGCGCAGTACGCGAAGCGACAAGCGTGGGGGCTCATAGTTCGTGCGGGAAATATTTGATAACGCAGTCCATCGGGTTGGGTGCCGCTTGGCCCAAGCCGCAGATCGATGCATCGCGCATGACCAGCGACAGGTCTGCCAGCAGTGCCAGATCCCATTTGGGCTTTTCCATCAGATGCGCGGCCTTGGCCGTGCCGACGCGGCAGGGCGTGCACTGGCCGCAAGACTCGTGGTGGAAGAATCGCATCATGTTGCGCGCCGCATTGGTGGCGGTGTCCTGGTCGGACAGCACGATCACGGCGGCCGATCCGATGAAGCAGCCATAGGGCTGCAGCGTGTCGAAATCCAGCGGGATGTTGTTCATGGTGGCCGGCAGAATGCCACCCGATGCGCCGCCCGGCAGGTAGGCGTAGAAGGTGTGCCCGTCCTGCATTCCGCCGCAGTGTTCGTCGATCAATTCCTGGATGGTGATACCCGCGGGCGCCAGTTTGACCCCCGGGCTCTTCACGCGACCCGAGACCGAGAACGAGCGCAGGCCCTTGCGCCCGTTGCGGCCGTGCGAGGTGAACCAGGCGCCGCCTTTTTCCAGGATCTCGCGTACCCAGAACAGGGTCTCGAAGTTGTGTTCCAGCGTCGGCCGGCCGAACAGGCCTACTTGCGCCACATAGGGCGGGCGCAGCCGCGGCATGCCGCGCTTGCCTTCGATCGATTCGATCATGGCCGACTCTTCGCCGCAGATGTAGGCGCCGGCGCCGCGGCGCAACTCGATTTGCGGCATGCCGGCCATGGGAGGGGCGAGCCTGAGCTTGTCCAGCTCGGTTTCGAGCATGGCGCGGCAGCCATGGTATTCGTCGCGCAGGTAGATATAGATCTTCTCGATGCCCACGGCCCAGGCGGCGATCAGCATGCCTTCAAGGAAGCGGTGCGGGTCGCGTTCGAGATAGACACGGTCCTTGAAGGTGCCCGGTTCGCCCTCGTCGATGTTGACCGCCATCAGGCGCGGGCCGGCTTCGGCGCGAACAATGCGCCACTTGCGGCCGGCCGGAAAACCGGCGCCACCCAGGCCGCGCAGGCCAGAATCTTCCATGGTTTTGAGGACTGATTCGACGTCGCGGTCTCCCGAGACGCATTGCCCGAGCAGCGCATAACCGCCGGCGGCCCGGTAGCTGGAAAAGTCGACAAAGTCTTCGGGGGCGTGCTGCGCAGCCCCCGCTGCCACGGTGGCCACGACAGCTTCAGCGGTGGCGTTCGGTACCGGGTTTTGCCCAACCACCGCGGCAGGCGCCTGCTCGCAGCGGCCTATGCAAGGCGCCGCGATCACGCGTACCTCGCGGCCCAGCAGGGCAGGCAGCCGGGCCAGTAAATCGCGTGCGCCCGCCATCTCGCAGGACAGGCCATCGCATACGCGCACGGTGAGCGGCGCCGGCGCGGCTTCACCTTCCTTGACCACGTCGAAATGATGGTAGAAAGTCGCGACCTCATACACCTCGGTTTGCGCCAGGCGCATCTCCTGCGCCAGCGCCGCCAGGTGGGCTGCCGACAGGTGGCCAAAGTGATCCTGGATCTTGTGCAGGTGTTCGATGAGCAGGTCGGCCTGACGCGACTCGGAGCCCAGCAGGCGTTGCACGTCGGCCAGCGCGCTCGGGTCCACGCGGCGTCCCTTGGGTGCCTGGCGTTTTCGCTCCTTGGAAACCGCTTGCACGACGGCAATAGGGATGATGGGATGGTTCATGGGGGCTCGCTTACATTTGCATTTTGTTTGGAATCGACTCGCGGGACGCCCGCGCCGCGGGCTCGCCGGTACTTTGCGCGTGGTTCAGATCACCCGTTCTGCGCGCAATTCCGCGATATACCCTGCGCCATAACCCAATTGCGCCAGAACCTCGTCGGTGTGCTCGCCCAGCAGGGGAGAGCGTGTCACCTCGGTGGGGCTGTCCGACATCTTGATCGGGTTGCCCACGGTCAGGTATTTGCCGCGCGTGGGATGGTCAACTTCGACGATGGTGCCGGTTTCGCGCAGGGCAGGCTCCTCGGCGATCTCCTTCATCGACAGAATCGGTCCGCAGGGGATGTCGTACTTGTTGAGAATCTCCATGGCCTCGAACTTGGTCTTGGTCATGGTCCATTGCTCGATGCGAGCAAAAATCGGCTTCAGGTGCAGCAGACGCGCCGCGGGCGTTTCGAATGCCTCGTCGGTGATCCAGCCTTCCTCGCCAATCACCTTGCACACGGCGGGCCACACGGCCGCCTGCGTGATGAAGTAAATGTAGGCGTTGGGGTCGGTTTCCCAGCCCTTGCACTTGAGGACGGAGCCGGGCTGGCCGCCGCCCGATGCGTTGCCCGCGCGCGGCACGGCGTCGTGGAACTTGCCGTCCGGGTATTGCGGGTATTCGTGCAAGGTGTGTGTTCGCTCCAGGCGCTGCTGGTCGCGCAGCTTGACGCGGCACAGGTTCAGCACCGCGTCCTGCATCGGCGCGAGCACCTTCTGGCCGCGGCCTGTCGTGTTGCGCTGGTACAGTGCCGCGACTATGCCCAGGGCCAGGTGCAGGCCGGTGCCGCTGTCGCCGATCTGCGCGCCCGTGACGATCGGCGGGCCGTCGTCGAAACCGGTGGTGGAGGCGGCTCCGCCCGCGCATTGCGCCACGTTTTCATAGACCTTGAGGTCTTCGTACCGGCCGGGGCCGAAGCCCTTGACCGACGCCACGATCATCCGCGGGTTGATCGACTGGATATGCTCCCAGGTGATGCCCATGCGGTCCAGCGCACCGGGGGCGAAGTTTTCAACCATCACGTCGCACTGCTTGATGAGCCTGTCCAGGACTTCCCGGCCCTTGGCACTCTTGGTATCCAGGGTAATCGAGCGCTTGTTGTGGTTCAGCATGGTGAAATACAGGCTGTCCACTCCGGGGATGTCACGCAGCTGCCCGCGCGTCGCGTCGCCTTCGCCGGCGCGCTCCACCTTGATCACGTCGGCACCGAACCAGGCCAGCAACTGGGTACAGGTGGGGCCCGACTGGACGTGGGTGAAATCAAGAATGCGAACGCCGTCTAACGCTTTGCTCATGAAAAATCCTGCTGGGAAGTTGAATCGGTTACTGGTACACGGTTTGAGCCATGGTGCCGGACGCCCAAGCGGCCGGTTATCCCCCTATGTTAATCACTGCGCCAGCGACGTGCCTTTGACACCTGTGCCGTGCTGGATTTCAAGTTCCGTGAGGCGTTTGCGCAGGTTGCGCTCCTCGGCGAAGCGGCTGGTTTCATCGCGGATGGCCGCAACAATGGCCGACACCTTGCCGTCCGCAGAGTGAAGCAGGGCAACGGTAAACGCAATGGAGATTGCGTGCCCATCCTTGTGCATGGCAGGTACCCGCAGCACGTCATTGCCATACCGGGTTTGCCCCGTTGCCATGGTTTTGTGGTAGCCATCCCAGTGACGCTGTTGCTGGCGCTGCGGAATGATCAGGTCCAGCGACTGGCCCAGGGCCTCGCTTTCGGTGAAGCCGAACATGCGCTCGGCGGCAGGGTTCCACAGCACGATGGTGCCACCGGCGTCGGAGGCCACGATCGCATCGCCTATTGCCTCCACGAGTTGTTTCATATCAATTCCGGATTGCATGGGCCTACTCCTTGTGCTGAAAAAAGGTCTCTGAAGTAAAGACGGCGCCTGGGTCGGGCGCCGTTCCACATTGAAGGGTCGCTGTTCAGATGCCCGTTTTAGACCGCCTTGTTGGCGTGCATTGTTGCGATCTGGTCCTTGCTGTAGCCCAGTTCAGCCAACACCTCGTCGGTGTGCTCGCCCAACAGGGGCGAGGCCGTGACTTCGGGTTTGAGGTCCGAGAACTTGATCGGGCTGCCGATCGTGTAGTAGCTGCCGCGCACCTTGTGCGGCACTTCGACGATGGAGCCGCTCTTGCGCAGCGACTCGTCGCGCAGCAGTTCTTTCATGGACAGCACCGGGGCGCAAGGGATGTCGAACTTGCGGAAGATGTCGACCGCTTCGAACTTGGTCTTGTCCTTGATGAAGTCTTCGATGGTGGCGAAGATGTCCATGATGTGCGGCTGGCGACCCTTGGGCGTGTTGTAGGCCGGATCGGTCTTCCACTCGGGTTTGCCCAGTGCGTCGCAGATCGGCTCCCAGGCGTGGCCCTGGACCGTGAAGTAGATGTAGGCGTTGGGGTCGGTTTCCCAGCCCTTGCACTTCAGGATCCAGCCCGGCTGGCCGCCGCCGCCGGCATTGCCGCCGCGCGGCGTCACCTTGTCGGCGAAAGCTTCCATCTCGTGCGGGTACTGCGGGTATTCCTCGAGGTAGCCCACCTTCTCCAGGCGCTGCTGGTCGCGCATCTTGACGCGGCACAGGTTCAGCACGGCGTCCTGCATGGCCACGGCCACCTTCTGGCCCTTGCCGGTCTGCTGGCGGCCGATGATGGCCGTCAGGATGCCGATGGCCAGGTGCATGCCGGTGTTGGTGTCACCCAGGGCAGCAGCGGAAATCGTGGGCTCGGAGTTCTCGCCCTTCCACCAGCCGGTGGTGGAGGCGGCGCCGCCGGCGCATTGGGCCACGTTCTCGTAGACCTTGAGGTCTTCGTAGTGGTGGCCTTCGCTGAAGCCCTTGACCGAGGCCAGGATCATCTTGGGGTTGAGCTTCTGGATGTACTCCCAGGTGAAGCCCATGCGGTCCAGCGCGCCGGGGCCAAAGTTTTCGACCATGACGTCGGATTCCTTGATCAGCCGCTCGAGCACCTCCTTGCCTTCGGGCTTCTTGGTGTCCAGCGTCAGACCGCGCTTGTTGCTGTTGAGCATGGTGAAGTACAGCGCGTCGGCATCGGGGATGTCGCGCAACTGGCTGCGCGTGACGTCGCCCGAACCGGGGCGCTCGACCTTGATGACGTCGGCGCCGAACCAGGCCAGCATCTGCGTGCAAGCCGGGCCGGCCTGCACATGGGTGAAGTCGATGATCTTGATGCCGTTAAGCGGTTTGTTTGACATTTTCCATATCTCCTTGTGAATTGCTCGGGGTAATTTACTTCTTTTTCGCAGCGCTTTGCGGGTTCAGGCTGGTGATGCGGCCACTCTCGGTGCCGGCGGTCTCATCGATGACGGCATTGATCAGGGTTGGCCTGCCGGACTTGATCGCTTCGTCCATGGCGCGGCGCAGTTCGGCCGGGGTGGTGGCGTTCACGCCGACACCACCGAAGGCTTCCATCAGCTTGTCGTAGCGCGCGTTCTTGACGAACACGGTGGGGGCCACGTCGGGGGTGCCGGACGAGTTGACGTCGGTGCCGCGGTACACGCCGTTGTTGTTCATGATGACCACGCACACCGGCAGGTTGTAACGGCAGATGGTCTCGACTTCCATGCCGCTGAAGCCGAAGGCGCTGTCGCCCTCGATGGCGACGACCGGCTTTTTGGTGACCACGGCTGCGGCCACGGCAAAGCCCATGCCGATGCCCATGATGCCCCAGGTGCCGACGTCCAGGCGCTTGCGCGGCTGGTACATGTCCACGATGCTGCGCGTGAAGTCCAGCGCGTTGGCGCCTTCGTTCACCATGATGGTCTCCGGGTTGGCCTTGAAGACGTCGCGGACCACAGCCAGGGCGCTGTGGAAATTCATTGGCGACGGGTTCTTGTTCAGGGTCTCGGCCATCTTGGCGATGTTCTTGCTCTTGCGCTCGGCGATGGCACCCAGCCAATCGGCCGGCGGCTTGGCCCAGCCTGAACCAATGCCGGCCAGCAGGGCCGAGACGCAGGAGCCGATGTCGCCGACGAGCGGGGCGTCGATGGCCACGTTGCTGTCGGCCTCGGTGGGGGAGATATCGATCTGGATGAATTTCTGGCGGCCCCAGTCCTTGTGGTCCTTGCCGCCCCAGGTCTTGCCCTTGCCGTGCGAGAGCAGCCAGTTTAGGCGCGCGCCGATCAGCAGCACCACGTCAGCTTCGGGCAGCACATAGGAACGCGCGGCCGCGGCGGACTGCTCATGCGTGTCAGGCAGGAGGCCCTTGGCCATGGACATCGGCAGGTAGGGGATGCCAGTCTTCTCGACCAAGGCACGGACCTCGGCATCGGCCTGGGCATAGGCTGCGCCCTTGCCCAGCAGGATGAGAGGGCGTTTGGCGCCCTTGAGCAGGTCCAGCGCACGCTGGACGGCGTCGGGCGCTGGAATCTGGCGCGGGGCCGGATCGACGACCTTGATCAGGGAGTCCTTGCCGGCTTGCGCGTCCATGGTCTGCGCGAACAGCTTGGCGGGCAGGTCCAGATAGACGCCGCCTGGCCGGCCAGAGACGGCGGAGCGGATAGCGCGCGCGATGCCCACGCCAATGTCTTCGGCGTTCAGCACGCGGAAAGCCGCCTTGCACAGGGGCTTGGCGATGGCCAGCTGATCCATCTCTTCATAGTCGCCCTGCTGCAGGTCGACGATTTCGCGCTCGCTGGAGCCGCTGATCAGGATCATCGGGAAGCAATTCGTCGTCGCGTTGGCCAGCGCGGTCAGGCCATTCAGGAAGCCGGGGGCGGAAACCGTCAGGCAGATGCCTGGCTTCTGCGTCAGAAAGCCGGCGATGGCGGCGGCATTGCCGGCGTTCTGCTCGTGACGAAATGAAATGACCCGCATGCCTTCGGCTTGCGCCATACGCGTCAGATCGGTGATGGGAATACCGGGCAGACCGAAGATTGTGTCGATCCCGTTGAGTTTCAGGGCATCGATTACAAGATGAAACCCGTCGGTCAGTTCTGGTGATTGAGTGTCGTTTGTCATGATGAAATGTCTCTTCGTTTGACTTCGATAAAGGTTGAGCTAGCGGCTGGCAATATCGGTTGGCGCCAGAAAAAAACCGTTGACTCAAGCCAACGCCTCCGTAGGTGGATTTCCCGCCTCGCTCGTCTGCCCAGGCGGGTCATTCACACCGTCGAGGTATCATAGGAATTGATCCAGTTTTCACCATTGACCACGGTCAACTTTCGCTGTATTTGAAGCGGGCGAAAGACTGAATCCTGCATCCCTCCTACCCTAACGTATTCATGTCATCCATACAAAACCATCCCGAGAGAAACGTCATTCGCGTCCAGCTGGCGCAGAACATCGTTCTGAAGGGAATGACCGCAGAACAAAGCGCAGAACTTGAATCACACCTGGTCATTGTTGACTGCCAGAAGGGGGAGACGCTCCTGAATCAGGGCGCGCACGAAATGGAGCAGTATTTCATCCTGGAGGGCATCCTGAAGCGGGTCGTGACCAATCAGGAGGCCAAGGAGATGATTCTTCGCTTTGCCGATGAGCGTGACATGGAAACCAGCTATGCAGCCTGGCGGCTGGGTACGCCGACGCCTTACAGCACCGTTTGCGTGACCAAAGTGCGGGTGGCCAAGCTGCCGCTGCCGGAATGGGTGGCATTCCTGGAGCGCCACCACGAGATCAAACAGTCCTTCGAGTATTACGTCATGCGCCTGATGAGCGAGATCATGGCTCACACCATCACGCTGCACCTGCTGGATGCACCGGGGCGTGTCCAGCGCTTCCGGCGCAAACATCCCGAGCTGTTTGACCGCATCCCGAAGAAGGAGCTGGCGTCCTACCTGAATCTGTCGGCGGAAACCCTTAGCCGGCTGAAGCAGCGCGGCAAGATATAAGCGCCTCCAGGAGGGCCCCGCGGGGCGGGCCGCGACTTCGACTGCAGGCGCCAGAGCGCCTATTTTCCAGTGTCTAGTATTTGGCCGATGTGAATCGCCGGGTCGTGGCCATCAGGCGCAACTGGTTGTCGACGCGCGCAGTGCCGGCCACCGTACTGGCCACCCTGGCGGCTTCCGCGCTTTCCTGCGCGTTCAGAACGATCCCGCTGAGGACCACCTGGCCTGCATCTGATTCGATGCTGATGTTGATATCGCGGGTCGATTCATGGTCTTTCAGCGCCGCCCGGACGCGCGCGTTCAGTGCCAGGTTTGCCAGCATCGCCCTCGACTCCGGGGTTTCCTGGAATTCCGGCCTGCTGGCCAGCTGCTGGATCTGGGCCACGCAGCTTTCCACGGACACGCGATCGGTGTTGAGTACCAGATCGTAGAGCAGCGGGTCACCCCAGGTCACGCCGAACTGTTCATGCATGCGTGAGGCGTGGGCGCCGTCGCTGCGCTGTACCTCCGCCTCGGCAAATGCCTTGTCGTCCGTGCCCAGGTGGTCCATCAGCCACTCCACGCGTTTTTTGAACGAGCGGGTTACCCGAACCCGCACCACATGCTGCACAGGGCGCAGCAGGCAGGTCGCGCCCCAGCCACGCAGCACGATATTGCCTTTGTCGGCCAGGTCGAAAACTTCCTGTGCGGTGTACACGGCAACCCGTTCCTTGTCCGTGGTCAGGCGCTCGACCAGGCCGGCCTTGCCTTCCCGCAACCGGCTGATCAGGCTGCCGGGCACGTGCATCCTATCGGCCACATGTTCCTGCACCTCATGGCGCATCACGGCCAGATTGGCTGTCTGGGCCAGCTGCAGGGAGACGTCCTTGGCGAGGGAACCCATCTCCTGGGTCATGGCGATTACCGGCATGGTGTTTCTCCTCGGGGTTTAATCAACAGGTTGCTCTGCCGCGAACTCCGCATGTTTGGGAGGGCGAATTTTGGCCAGAATGCGGGAGATCAGCGGCCAGAACAGCAGGATCATGGCCAGCGTGCTGATGCCGCCAACCAGCGGGTTGGACCACATGATGGACACCTCGCCCTGGGAAACCAGCATGGCCTGGCGGAAGGAGTCTTCGGCCTTGTCGCCCAGTACCAGTGCCAGGACCAGCGGTGCCAGCGGATAGTCCAGCTTCTTGAAGAGGTAGCCGATCACGCCGAACAGCATCATGAACCAGATGTCCAGCATGGCGTTGTGGACTGTGTAGGCACCTATGGCGCAGATCACCACGATCACCGGGGCAATGATGGAAAACGGAATGCGCAGGATGGAGGCGAACAGCGGCACCGTGGTCAGCACGACGATCAGTCCGACCAGGTTGCCCAGGTACATGCTGGCGATCAGGCCCCAGACAAAGTCTTTTTGCTCCACGAACAGCAGCGGCCCGGGCTGCAGGCCCCAGATCAGCAAACCGCCCAGCAGCACGGCAGCGGTCGGCGAGCCTGGGATACCCAGGGCCAGCATGGGCAGCAGGGCGCTCGTGCCCGCAGCATGTGCGGCAGTTTCAGGGGCGATGACGCCCTCGATTTCGCCGGTGCCGAACTTGGCCCCGTTCTTGGACATTTTCTTGGCCAGGCCATAACTCATGAACGATGCAGGCGTTGCGCCGCCGGGGGTGATGCCCATCCAGATGCCGATCAGGGAACTGCGCAGCGAGGTCATCCAGTATTTGGGCAGCTTCTTCCACGTCTCCAGCACCACCTTGGGGTCGATCTTGGCGCTTTTGCCGGAGAAGGCCAGGCCTTCTTCCATGGACAACAGGATTTCGCCGATGCCGAACAGGCCGATCACGGCGATCAGGAAGTCGAAGCCGCGCATCAGGTCAGGAATACCGAAGGTCAGGCGCAGCTGGCCGGTAACCGTGTCCATGCCCACGGCCGCCAGTGCAAAACCGATGGCCATGGAGGCCAGAATCTTGAACGGGGAGCCTTTGCCCATGCCCACGAAGCTGCAGAAAGTCAGCAGGTAGACGGCAAAAAATTCGGGCGGGCCGAACTTGAGTGCGAATTTGGCAACCAGCGGCGCCAGGAAGGTAATCATCAATACGGCCACGAAAGCGCCGATGAACGACGAAGTGAAAGCTGTCGTCAGCGCCGCGCCGGCCTGCCCATTCTGGGCCATGGGGTAGCCGTCGAAGGTGGTGGCTACCGACCAGGGTTCACCCGGTATGTTGAACAGGATCGAGGTGATCGCCCCGCCGAACAGCGCGCCCCAGTAGATGCACGACAGCATGATGATGGCCGAGGTCGGCGACATGGTAAAGGTCAGCGGCAGCAGGATGGCCACGCCGTTGGCGCCGCCCAGGCCGGGCAGCACTCCGATCAGTACGCCAAGAATGATGCCGACGAACATCAGTACGATGTTCATCGGCGTCAAGATGACGCTGAATCCGTGAAAAAGCGCGTTTAGTTCGTCCATTTCATTGTCCGGTCAGTAAAGGTTCAGTATTCGGTGAGCTAGAGGCGGGTGGGGTGTGGTTCAGTAGCCGAGGAAACTCAGGGGGTCAAAGTAGCCCTTGAACAGGGGCACCTTGAACCAGACTTCGAACATGCAGAAAAACAGCACGACCACCATGAGCGCTGTGATCACGCTCTTGATGGGGGAAAACTTGCCCAGGATGATCATGAACAGGGCGATGTAAAAGGCCGAAGCCACATAAAGGCCGACGACCTGAACCACCAGGACGTAGACCAAAGCCGGTAACAGCACGGACAAGACGCGCTTGAGTTGTTCGCCGTCGACAAAAACCTCGGTATTGCGGTTTTTCCCAAACAGGGCCTGGTACAGGGTGCCAGCGCCGGATACGCAGAGGATGATGCCGATGTAGAAGGGGAAATAGCCCGAGCCCGGGCCGTCGCTGGTCCAGCCCGACCCCAGCGCGCGGCTGCCCTGTATGACCACGGCGCCCATGACGATGATGCCGAATGCCACGATGGCTTCAATGATATTGGTGGCGACGCCCGTGCGACGCTCCGTGCCGGATTGCTCGTTTGGCTCCATCAGGAACTCCCGCTGAATTGAATAACCCTGGAGAGGGCAACATTGATTGAATGACAGGCCGGCGCAGGAACTGCCCGGCCCGTGGTGGAGGCCCCTCCGTGAGGGGCGTTCCTTATTTCGCGATGAAGCCGGCTTCTTTCATCAGCTCCCGATGTGTGTTCTCGGCGGTGCCGAGCCATTTGGTGAACTCTTCGCCGGACATGGCTGTCTGGTTGAAAGCACCTTTTTCCATGTAGTCCTTCCACTCCGGGGTCTCGCGGACTTTCTTGAGCAGGTTGTTGTAGAACTCAAGCTGGTCCTTGGACACGCCGGACGGCATAAAGATGCCACGCAGCATCGTGTAGTCGGCAGGCACGCCTGCCTCCTTGCAGGTGGGGATGTCGGCCCACGACATGGTATCGGTCACCTTGGTCTTGTAGGGCATGCGCTGATCATCGAAGACGCAGAGGGCACGCAACTGGCCGGCGCGCCATTGCGCCACGGCTTCAATCGGGTTGTTCACGGAAGAGTCGACATGCTTGCCCACCAGTTGCACAGCCACTTCGCCGCCGCCCTTGAATGGAATGTAAATGAACTTGGTACCGGTGGCGCGCTCGATGCCGACGGTCAGGATCTGGTCTTCCTGCTTGGAGCCGGTGCCGCCCATCTTCATTTTGCTGGGACCGGCGGCCTTCACGGCTGCCAGGTAGTCCTTGGCGTTTTTGTAGGGCGCTTCAGCGTTGACCCACAAAACGAACTGGTCGAGAGCCATCATTGACACTGGGGTCATGTCGCGCCAGTTGAAAGGCACGCCGGTTGCCAGCGGGGTGGTGAACAGATTGGACAACGTGATGATGATCTTGTGGGGGTCGCCCTTGGCATTCTTGACCTCGAGAAAGCCTTCAGAGCCGGCGCCACCGGATTTGTTGACGACGATCAGCGGCTCTTTCATCAGCTTGTGCTTGATGACAATCCCCTGGATCAGGCGGGCCATCTGGTCGGCGCCGCCGCCGGTACCCGCCGGCACCACGAACTCCACCGGCTTGGTGGGCTCCCAGGCCGCCTGGGCCGGGGCTGCGACTGTCAGCATTGCCGCTGCAATTGCCCCTGTGGTGGCCATCGCCAAGCCATTCCTGATGTTTGCAAGTCTGGTATTCATCACGTTGTCTCCTGTGTTTGGTAACTCTGCTTTGTTTTCGCCTGGAATTCTTCGCTGATCCCATGGTTTGAACGTATCACGGTCGTATGGTCTTCCTAAGTAGGTGGAAAAGCTCTTGACGACGATCAAGTTTGTCCAAATTTCGAACCGTTCTAGGGTTTCTCCGGAGGGGTTTGTAGCCACTCCCACAAGGACGACGGTAGCGTATTCTCCTAGAAGAAATCTGTCACATCCGCATTACCATGAGGACGGGTAGGGAGCTGGCACTCTGCAGCAACCCGGGGGGTCCACGCAGTTTAAAAAAGGTGGAAAAGCCATGAACAAGCTGTTGCTGTTGGTTGGCACGTTGCTCTGCGGGGCGCAAGTCCATGCACAGTCGTGTGAGGGGGGCCTGTACCTCAATCCGCAGGTCATTCGCGGCGAGGGATCCTCGCAAACTGAAAGTGCGCTCAAGGAACTGATCGAGTTTGTGCGGCCGACCGGCCTGTCGGTCACGCCGGTTCTCAACATCAAGGAAACCCAGGAAGTCCTGACGGCGGTCAAGCGGCCAGCGCCTCCGTGCTGGGTCTACGGCAATCCCGTGGTGGGCCTGGCCTCGGGTTATCGCCCCGTGGCGATCAACATGGAACCCATCCAGTCGGCGGTGCTTATTCTTGCGGACATCGGTTCTGTCAAGGATGGCAAACCCGTTGAATTGAAAAGTCTGCCGGCCGACGAACAGGCGAAGGTGCTCGCCAAACTCAAGGCCACCAGCTGCTTTGGCATGAAAAGCGGCGTCACCACCACGCTGGTGAAGGCCGAAAGTCTTTGCGGCACGGTGATCGAAGTGACGCCCCAGCAAGGTTTGGGGCAGAGCTATCTGCCCACCAAGGCAGCCTTTCACTGGCAGGCGGACCGGTGGGTGGGCCTGATCACCCGGCTTCAGACGGCCCAGGCTTCCAGCATGAAAAACCACTACGGCACCGACGAGCGGATTCACATGGCGCGGCTGGTGGTCGTGCCTGCGGCCAATCCCAGCTGGGGTTACGGCATGTATGTTCATCCCGATGTCGCGGCCGACGCCCTGAAAAAGATCGCGAACCAGTTCACGTCCCTCAAGACGAGCAATCCCTCGCTGCTGCGGGCGCTGGATTTGGGCAGCAAATACGAGTTTTCCACCCCCTCCGAGAAGTCCGTCCAGGCAATGAAGCAGTCGCTGGGCACAACCCCCTGAACAGGACTTCCCTGTGACGGCCTGCGAGTGACTGGGGGGAGGTGGTGGCGGCTCCAGGTCTGCAGACGCAGGCCGGTGCGGTCCGCATCACCAAGCCTCGTCGCGGCATGACCCGGCTCGACCTGGCCGCAGGCCTGAGCCTTCTGCGCCGCTTTCAAACAGCGGACTGAAGCCGCACCTGGCCGCGTTCTTCTTCCATGGTCTTGGCGAGCAGCTTGACCAGCGCGTACACGGTATCGATGTGGGGGGTCGGCGTTTGCGTGAGACGGCCCAGTTCCACAACCGATCCCACGAGTGCGTCGATTTCAGGCGCACGGCCGGCTTCGATATCCTGCAGCATGGAGGTCTTGTGCTTGCCCACCTTTTCTGCGCCGGCGATGCGCTTGTCCAGCGTCACGCGGAATTCAATCCCGAGCTTGTGGGCCACGTCCTGCGCCTCGCGCATCATGCTGGCGGCCAGTTCACGCGACAGCGGGAACTGGCAAATGTCTACCAGCGTGGAGTGGGCCAGGGCGCTGATCGGGTTGAACGTCAGGTTACCCCACAGCTTGAGCCAGATTTCGCAGCGGATATTGTCCAGTACGGGCGCCTTGAACCCGGCCTTGCCGAAGCACTCTGAAATACGCGCGACACGCTCGCTTGACGAGCCGTCCAGCTCGCCCAAAGGGAAGCGGTCGCCTTCAATGTGCTTGACCACGCCCGGTGCCACCAGCTCCGAGGCCGGATAGACAACGCAGCCGATGACGCGTCGAGCCGGAATCATCTCCGCGATCATGCCGGTAGGGTCCACGCTGTGCACCTGGCTGCCCTCGAGGGCGCCGCCGTGCTGGTGGAAGTACCAGTAGGGGATGCCGTTTTGCATGGTCACCACCGCCGTGTCGGGGCCGAAGAGCTTGGGCAGGTCGCCGGCAACCGCTTCAAGCTGGTGTGCCTTCATCGCCAGGATCACCAGGTCCTGCGGGCCGGCCTCGGCGTAGTCATTGGTGGCCTTGACGCCGAAAGCAACATGCTCCACGCCGTCATGCATGATGAGTTTCATGCCGTTTTTCCGGATGGCTTCCAGGTTGGCGCCCCGCACGATGAAGGTAACGTCTTCGCCGGCCAGCGCCAGCTTCACCCCCACGTAGCCGCCGATCGCTCCTGCGCCAATGATTGCAATTTTCACACCGTGCTCCAAAAAAGTTATTCGAACTGGTTTCTGAGTCTGCCGATACCGGCAATCTCGATCTCAACAGTGCTTCCTGGCTTCATGGACCCCACCCCGATCGAGGTGCCGCACAGGATGACATCGCCAGGGTACAGCGTCATGTCCTTCGAGATCAGGCTCACCAGTTGCTGCACTGAAAATCGCATGTCGCTGATGGGGTAGTCCTGGCGGATGTCTCCGTTGAGGATAGTTTTCACCACCAGCTTTGTCGGGTCAAGACCTGTTGCCACCACCGGTCCGAGAGGGCAAAAGGTGTCGAAGCCCTTGGCGCGCACCCATTGGGCAAAGGACGCATCGCGGTTCAGGATGTCGGCCACCGTCACATCGTTGGCGCAGGTGTAGCCAAACACATGGTCCAGCGCATGGCCCTCGGCAACAGCCTTGCAGGTCTTGCCAATCACGATGCCGAGTTCCCCTTCGAAAACCACCTTGCCGTCGCAGGCGGGCTTGCGGATGGTTTCGTTGGGGTTCAGGTAGGAATTTGGGGCTTTGAGCAGGTACAGCGGCTCGGCAGGCACGGGCAGGTTGAGCTTTTCCCCCAGTGCGCGGAAGTTGTTCCACAGCGCAATGACTTTGCCGGGCTGTACCGGCATCAGCAGCGTCACGTCGGCCAGCGGGAACATCCGGTCCGTGTGTGTGGCGCCGGCGAACATGTCGCCGTCCCACATTCTCACGCGCTCGCCCTCCAGGGTTCCAAAGCGAATCGTGTTGCCGTCTCGAAAACGCACCCATTGTTTTGACATACCAACCTCTCAAGTTTTAAAAAAATCGGCGCAGACCGGGTAACGGCACCCCGGTCTGCGCGCCCTGGCGTGGCCAATGAGCGGTTCAGGCTGTCAGCCGTGTGCGCGAATCACGGGCCCAGCTGACGCAGGGGGCGGGGCGTGCCGGGATATTCGCCATGCTGGCGTAGCAACGAACCTTGGCGGTTTCGATGGCGGCAACCAGGAAGTCCGCCTCGTAGGCGCGCAGCAGGTGCGACTGCTCGGTTTCCAGGTAGGTGCGCACGGCGTCACGGCCTTGGGCCTGGAGGCGGGCGTAGGTGGTGGCGTCCCAGTGCCAGTTCAGGCCCAGTTCCCCGAAAGCGGCGTTGTAGGCATGGCGGTGGGCTTCGACGGCGTGGTCGGCGGCGTGATCCAGGGCATTGAACATGGCAAGTCTCCTTCTATGGTTGGGTGCTTTTGAGGCACTGCCGGTGCGTCTTGCACCGGGCTTGAAGCAAATGTAGGAAAAAATAACGATTAGCGATAGTTAAAGTATTTAATAATGTTGATTACGTTTAAGTTATGGATTAAAAGGAAACCCGCATGAAGAACGCCACGTTGCGCCAGCTCAAGGTGTTCGAGGCCGTGGCCCGCCACCTGAGTTTTTCGCGGGCCGCCGAAGAGCTGCACCTCACCCAGCCGGCGGTGTCCATCCAGGTGAAGAAGCTGGAGGACCACGCAGGCCTTCCGCTGTTCGAGCAACTGGGCAAGAAAATTCACCTCACGCCTGCGGGGGTGGAGATGCTGCATTCCAGCCGGCTCATCATCCAGCAGTTCAAGGAGCTCGAGGAGGCGATGACGCAATTCAAGGGCGTCTCGGGCGGCAAGCTGAACGTGGCCGTCATCAGCGCCGGCGATTATTTCTTCCCGCGGCTGCTGGTGGAATTTGCGCGGCGCCACTCGGGTGTGACGCTGAACTTTGGCGTCTGCAACCGCGAAGAGTTGCTGGACCAGCTGGCCAACAATGTCACCGACCTGGCCATCATGGTGCGCCCTCCGCTGGACATGGACACCGTGAGCGAGCCTTTTGCGCCGCACCCCTACGTCATCGTGGCGCCGCCTGACCATCCGCTGGCTCGGAAGAAGCGCATCCCGGTGTCGCGCCTGGCCCGCGAGCCATTCGTGGTGCGCGAAAAAGGCTCCGACACCTGGAACTCCATGGAGGAGGGTTTCAGGGGGCACCTCGCCGATCTCAACATCGCCATGGAGATCAAGAGCACGGAGACCATCAAGCAGGCGCTGATCGCGGGCATGGGCGTGAGCTTTCTGTCAGCTCACACGGTCAGCCGGGAGTTGCAGGCGGGCAGTCTCGCGGTGCTTGACGTGCAGGGCTTCCCGCTGATGCTCAATTGGTACGTGGTGCACCGCAAGCACAAGCGCCTGCCGCCCGTGGCGCAGGCTTTCAAGGGATTTTTGCTGACCGACGGCGCGGCCTGGATCGAGCAGACGGTCGGCTTCAGCGTGAAGCGCTGACGCTGCCTGGGCTCCTGCGTCAGCGCAGCAGGAAGTAGCCTGCCAGAACGTACAACACTGCTGCGAAGACCTTTTTCAGCGGTTGTATGTCCATGCGGTGGGCTGTGCGCGCGCCCAGCGGCGCCGTGCTGATGCTGGCCAGCGAAATCACCAGCAGGCCCGGCAAATAGATGTAGCCCACCGAGCCGGCTGGCATCTGCGGCAGGTCCTGGCCCGCCCACATGTAGCCCAGCGTGCCCGCCAGCGCGATCGGGAACCCCAGCGCCGCCGACGTACCCACGGCGTCGTGGATCTTCACGTTGCACCAGGTCATGAAAGGCACGGAGACGAAGGCGCCGCCGGCGCCCACCAGTGAAGACAGCATGCCGATCAGCCCGCCCATGCTGAAGGTTCCCAGGTGGCCGGGCAAGGTGCGGGTGGGCTTGGGCTTGCGGTTCAGGAACATCTGGGTGGCAGAGAAGGCCACGAAGATCGCGAACAGCACCCCGAGGATCTTGCCTGGCAGCGCCACCGCCACCTGGGCGCCGACCACTGAACCCAGCAGGATGCCGGGCGCCAGCAGGCGAACGATGGGCCACAGCACCGCACCGCGCTGGTGGTGCGCGCGTACCGACGACAGCGAGGTGAAGCAGATCGTGGCCAGCGACGTGGCCACGGCCATCTTCACCGTGTACTCCGGCGGATAGCCTTGGGAAGTCAGGATCAGGGTGATGAAAGGCACCATCAGCATGCCGCCACCGATTCCCAGCAGGCCCGCCAGAAAACCGGTGCAGACACCCAGCAGGGCCATTTCAAGGATGAGCAGGGGTTCGAGGGTCATGTTTTGCCAGAGCCTGAAGACCCCGTTGACAGGTGAAACAGAGCGCCCGAAAAAAGCGGGCGAAGGATGCGGCGCGGGCCGGCGGTACACCGTCCGGTAAAGGGATAAAGGTGTCTGCGAGTGCCACCGGACCGTCATCCTGAACGCAGGGTTCAGGTGGGCGAGGGCAGTTTGGTTTCGGGTTCGCCTGACGCGAGACGATCACGCCTGCCAAACAATTTACCAAGCCCGAGCTCTATGAGCATTGGTTCAAGGAAATATAAAGCCCGGTGCGCATCGCAGACAGGCTCGATTGTAGGCCCTCGCCGCAGATCGTGCCCGGAAGATGGTGGATGCCGCCTGCCATGGGCGGCGTGCGGGAAACCGCTTCAGAGCAGGCGGCCGTCAATGCCGAGGGCATTGTCAAGGCGCTGCAGCAGGGCGGTCAGTTGCGGCTGGCTTGCGTGCTCCGCGCTGCTGGGGGTGCTGCTGCCGGTCGTTGTGGATTTCACGGCTGGAGCCGGCGCCTGGGCCGGGCGGTCAGRCAATTCGAACGCCAGATTCAGGGCCGCCAAAACCGCAATCCGGTCACGCGCCTTGAGCTTGCCGGCGTCGCGGATTTTGCACATGGCAAGGTCGACCCGGTTGACCGCGTCGAGCATGCGGGCATCGCCATTTTCGGGGCAGCTCAGCAGATAGCTCTGGCCCATGATTTGCACTTCAAGCTGTTTCATCATTCGGTTCCCACGGGCGTTTGGGCCGCATGATCGCCGTTTTCGGGCAGGCGTTCCAGCAGGGCGTCGACGCGTGCACGCGCCGCGGCGAGCCGCGATCGGAGTGAATCCCGCTCATGCGTCAGGACGCTGACCTGTTCGCTGAGCAGTGCATTGGTCCGCTGCAATTCCTCGTAGCGCACCAGCAGCCGTTCGACGCGTTCGGTGATCTGGTCGATTTGGGTTTGATTCGACATGGCAATGTTGATTGTATGGTTTGCCGCATGAGGCGGCGTAGAATCCTGTTTGTTGGTGCTCGCGGTGTGGTTCACATGCCGCAGTTCAACGGGAAGCAGGAGGAAGTCAAAGCCATCCGGTCAGGGTCAACCCTAGGCTGCAGGCGCTGCGACTTTTAACCTGCGCTGCCCCCGCAACGGTAAACGGACGAATGCCACTCCCACTTCACAGTGGAGGACGCATTCAGCTTTCATCACTAGCCACTGAGCGTCTTGAACACGCGCTTGGGAAGGCGATGAAAGCAGTTCCGCCAGCCCGGATACCGGCCAACAAGGTGAACGCGCGCGTCCGTAACTTGACGAGCGTTCGTAACGCTCATGCACTGGCGGGGAAGCCGGTGAGGGCATTTTGTTGATTGTTTGACCCATGAAAACCTGTGTTTCCGGTGCACGCCTTGCTGTACTTCCGCTGGCTATGGCCGCCGCATTTCCTTCCTTTTCGCAAAACCCGGATACGCCGCAATTGAAAGAGACCGTGGTGACGGCGACGCGCTTTGCTGAGTCTGGCAGCGGACTGACCTTTGGCGTCAGCGTGATCACGGCAGATGAGATTCAAAAGTCGGGGGCCACCACGGTGAATGAGGCCATCAGCAAACTGCTGGGCGTGCCTGCACGGCTCGACTTTTTTGGGGGCGGCAACTCTACGCTGGATTTGCGAGGCTTTGGAGCGACGGCTAGCAGCAATCAGGTCGTGGTGGTGGACGGCTTGCGCCTCAATGAGGCCGATCTTTCCAGCCCCAGCCTGGCCGGCATCCCGGTGGATTCCGTGGAACGCATCGAGGTCTTGCGGGGCAACGGGGCTGTGCTGTATGGTGAGGGCGCTACAGGCGGTGTCATCGTGATCACGACCAAGGCTGGCAAAGGGGTTAAACGGGGCAATACCGCGCAGCTTTATGGCGCGGTGGGTAGTTATGGCCTGCGTGACGCAGGTGCCAGCGCTACGGTAGCAGCCGGAGATTTTTCTCTTGACGTAGCGGCCAATCGCCGCGAAACGGACAATCATCGGGATAATTTTCACTCTGTCATTGATGGTGCTTCACTCACGGGCCAGTGGAGCAATGACTGGCTTCGATTGGGTGCCCGGTATGGCCGTGACTCCCTGGAAAGCGGGCTTCCCGGCGGACTGACTGCCGCGCAATACGCGTCGAATCCGAAGCAGGCGAGCAGACCCTTTGACAACGGATCCGTTGACAATGAGCGCCAGGGTGTTTTCGCCGAGGCCCTGGTAGGCGACTGGCAGCTCGGGGCTGATCTCGGCTGGCGTACCAAGAAATTCATCAGCCGCAGGCCCACCAGTGTTTTCGAGTACGACGTGGATGCGTCGACCATGGGCTTGCGCGCACGGCATGAGGCTAAAGGGTCCAGTCTGTCCAACGTGTTGATCTTCGGCACGGATAACAGCGATTGGAAACGCGTGATCGCAGGGGCTTTCGGCACCGAGAGCAATGCGAAGTCGCGCGCCTACTACGTCAAGGATGACGTCACCCTGCTTTCGACGGGCACACGCCTGAGCGTCGGCTTGCGCACGGAACAGATCAAGAAAGACCTGACCCCCCCGACGACCAGGCTGGAAGATCGCCTGCATGCTTGGGATCTTGGACTCAGCCAGCCTTTGAGCCAGGACGTGACGATGTATGGGCGCGTTGGGCGCAGCTTCAGGCTGGCGAATGCGGACGAATTCTCCTTTACGACACCCCTGATTCCCATCAAGCCGCAAACCTCAAAAGACCTGGAGCTGGGGACGCGCTGGAATTACGGTGAAGGCAAGGCGGAAGTTCGTGCATACCGCAGTGATTTGACCAACGAGATTGGTTTCGATCCGCTCTTTCCCAATCCAATCGCCTTTTCGGGCTTCGGGGCCAACGTCAATTTTGACCCCACGCGGCGCCAGGGACTGGAGCTGGAGGTCTCGCACGCATTGACAAAAACCATTGACATGCGGGTTAATGCGGCGCTGCGCAAGGCCAGCTTCAGGAGCGGTTCCTACGCCGGAAAAGACGTTCCCCTGACGCCGCGCCAAACGCTGGCAATTCAGGCAGACTGGCAAGTGGCCGCAGCGCACCGACTCAGCGGCGGTGTCAACTGGGTGGCGAAACAGCACCCTGATTTTTCGAACGCCTGCACCATACCGGCATACGCCACGGCGGATGCCCGCTATGCCTACAAGTTTAAAAATGCAGAGTTCTCGCTGGGGGTCAGCAATCTGACCGATCGCAAGTATTACTCGCAGGCTTTTTCCTGTACCGCCGGGGTCACCTCGTCAATTTATCCGGAAGCCGGTAGGGTCTTCACGGCTGCGGTGCGCGTGAACTTCTAGGGATGACGACTCAGGCCCGCCTGAACGATGTGAACGCCTAAAAAGGAAAGGGATCCCATTGTCCAACGCTTGTTGCCCCGCCATCCTCGTCGCCGCCCCGGCCTCCGGCCAGGGCAAGACAACGGTGGCCTGCGCCCTGGCGCGGTTGCACGCGCGCCAGGGCCGGCGGGTGCGTGTCTTCAAGTGCGGGCCCGACTTTCTGGATCCCTATTGGCTGACCCTGGCCAGCGGCGCGCCGGTGCACCAACTCGATTTGTGGATGACCGGCGAGGCCGACTGCGCCCAACGCCTGCATGCCGCCGCGCAGGAGGCTGACCTCATCATTGTGGAAGGGGTCATGGGCTTGTTTGACGGTGAGCCCAGCGCCGCGGACCTGGCGCAGCGCTTCGGCCTGCCGGTGCTGGCGGTGATTGACGCCAGTGCCATGGCCGGCACCTTTGGCGCGCTGGCGTGGGGCCTGCAGCATTACCGCGAAGGCCTGCGGTTCGCCGGCGTGCTGGCCAACCGCGTGGCCTCGCCGGGTCATGCCGCGATGCTGGAAGGCGGCCTGCGCGATGCGGCGCAGTGGCAAGGCGCGCTAATGCGCAGCGAGGCTTTTACGCTGCCCGAGCGGCATCTGGGCCTGGTCATGTCGGATGAGTTAGGTGACGCCCTGCCGCGGCTGGACGCGGCCGCCGACGCGCTGGCGGGTACGCCGCTGGGGCAGATGGGAACGACAGAGTTGCTGGCTTGGTCCGTGACCTTCGAAGCGCCTGAAGCGCCGGGCGAAGCTTTCCCCGCCGGTGCACTGCAGGGGCGGACCATCGCGGTGGCGCGTGATGCGGCCTTCTGTTTTCTCTACGCTGCCAACCTCGACTGTTTGCGTGCGCTGGGGGCTCAGTTGGTGTTTTTCTCGCCCCTGGTAGACACGGCTTTACCTGAATGCGACGCCCTCTGGCTGCCCGGCGGCTACCCTGAACTGCACGGCGAAACCCTTGCGGCCAACCGTGCCATGAAAAGCAGTATTACCGCCCATGTGCAGGCCGACAGGCCGGTCTGGGCCGAATGCGGCGGCATGATGGCGCTGTTTGAGCAGCTCGTGACAGTCGATGGCGCCAGCTACCCCATGTGGGGCGTGCTGCCCGGCAGCGTCAGCATGCAAAAACGTCTCGCCGCCCTGGGCCCCCAGCAGCTCGATGTGGTGGGCGGTACCTTGCGCGGCCATGCTTTTCATTACTCCACCTGCGTCACGCCGCTGCAAGCCGTCGCGCGAACCCGGGCGGCCCCCGGGCGCACGCTGCGTGGTGAGGGCGAGGCGCTGTTTGTGGCCGGGCCGACCTCCTCGGTGAGGGCCAGTTATTTTCACGCCTGGTTCGCCTCCTGCCCGGTTGCGACCGCGCAGTTGTTTGGCGCGCCTGTTCCTGAAAGATCGCCATGACTGACAAGAAAATGGGCTGGCAAATGGACTGGCGTGCGCTGGCTGGCCAGCAGGACACCTCGGCCGTCCGTCAACTGTATGGCCCGCAGCGCATCGTCTGCCTGACGGAAGAGCCCACCGAGTGGTTGTACCTGCTCGGTGAAGAGCGCCGCATTGTCGGCATTTCCGGCTACACCGTGCGGCCGCCGCGTGCGCGCGAAGAAAAACCCAAGGTCAGCGCTTTCCTGAGCGCGAAGATAGACAAGATTGTGGAATTGCAGCCCGACTGCGTGATCGGGTTTTCCGATCTGCAGGCCGACATTGCCTCGCAACTGGTCAAAAAGGGCATTCAGGTCACGATCTTCAACCAGCGCAGCGTGGCCGAGATTTTTTCCATGCTGTACCAGCTGGCGGCCATGGTGGGCCAGGAAGCGCGGGGCCTGGAGTTAATGCAGGGCATGCAGCGCCGCCTGCTGGAGATTGAGCAGGTCGCGGCCACGCTCAAGCGCCGCCCGCGCGTGTATTTTGAAGAGTGGTACGACCCGCATATCAGCGGGATTGCCTGGGTGTCGGAAGTGATCGGCATTGCCGGGGGTGACGACTGCTTTCCCGAGCTCGCCGCCAAGGCCATGGGCAAGGACCGCATCATTGCCGACGGCAGCGAGATCGTGCGGCGCAACCCCGACATTATTTTCGGCTCCTGGTGCGGCCGCAAGTTTCGCCCCGAGCATGTGGTGGCGCGCCCCGGCTGGGAAAACGTCAATGCCGTCAGAAACAGGCAGCTGTTCGAGATCAAGTCGGCCGAAATTCTGCAGCCAGGTCCGGCCGCCCTGACAGATGGCGTGGAGCAATTGCACCGGATCATCATGGCCTGGAGCCAAACCGTGGGCGCTACGGCCGGCACCGGCGGGTCGTCCTTGCCCCCCGAAAGCACGCCATGACGAACATGCCGGTGGTCCGCAGTGAACTGATTCTGGGTGGCCAGAGAAGCGGCAAGTCGCGTCGCGCAGAAAGGCTCGCGCAAGCCTGGCTGGCTGATTCACCGGACCATGGCGCCGTGTTCATCGCCACGGCCCAGGCTTGGGATGATGAAATGCGCGAACGCGTTGCACGCCACCGGCAGGACCGGGCCGAGCGGCTGCCCGGCATGGCCACTGTGGAGGAGCCGCTGCACCTGGCGCAGGCCATCGCGCAGCGCAGCCGCAGCAACACCCTGGTCGTGGTCGACTGCCTGACCCTGTGGCTGACCAATCGCTTGATGCCTGCGGAAAGGCCAGGTGAAAGGCCAGGTGAAAGTTCACGGCCAACAGAAGCTCCAGCCCGTGATTTATCCGCGGATATCGCCATGATTTCGAGCGCAATCCATGGGGCTGCCGGTCCGGTGGTGCTGGTCAGCAATGAAATCGGGCTGGGCGTGATTCCGATGGGCCGTGAGACGCGCGCCTTTGTCGATGCGCTGGGTTGGCTCAACCAGGACGTGGCCGGCGCCTGCGAACGCGTGACCCTGATGGCGGCCGGGTTGCCGCTCACGCTGAAAGGCTCGCCGTGAAGCGCATCGCCGGTTGGCTGGTTTTGCTGTGCCTGGTGCTGGCAGCGCCGGCCCGCGCCTTGCCCTTGCAATTGACCGATGACCGCGGCGTGACCCTCACGTTTGCGCAGTCGCCGCAGCACATCGTCAGCATGCTGCCTTCGCTGACCGAAAGCGTCTGCGCGCTCGAGCAGTGCCATCGCCTTATAGGGGTGGATCGTTATTCCAATTACCCGGCCAGCGTGAAGCGCCTGCCCGTGCTGGGCGGCGGAATCGATCCCAACATCGAGGGCATCGTGGCGCTCAAGCCCGATGTGGTCCTGGTGGCCACGTCTTCCCGGGCCACCGGCCGGCTGGAGGCGCTGGGCATAAAAGTCGTGGCGCTGGAGCCAAAAACCCATGCCGATGTGCGGCGCGTGCTTCGCAAGCTCGGCGCGCTGCTGGAGGTTCCCGACGACGTTGGCGCCGACCGCCTGTGGCGCGTCATCGACAGCAGTGTCTCGGCCGCCGCGCAATCGCTCTCGCCCAAAGCCAGGGAGAGTCGGGTTTACTTTGAGGTCAGCCGGGGGCCCTATGCCGCCGGCGAGTCCTCCTTCATTGGCGAAACGCTCACCCGGCTGGGCGTGAAGAATGTGGTGCCGGCGTCGCTCGGCCCCTTCCCCAAGCTGAACCCCGAATTTGTGGTGCGCGCCAATCCGGACGTGATCATGATCGGCAACCGCAGCATGCAGGCCATGGAGCCTTACCCCGGCTGGGGCAGCATCAAGGCGGTCAGGGAGCGGCGTATTTGCGTGTTCGACGTGGACGAGTCCGACGTGGTGGTGCGTCCCGGCCCGCGCATGGCCGAGGCGGCGCGCATCATGGCCAAGTGCCTTGAAGGCAAGCAGCGGTGAGGGCACCGGACCGTTCGTTCGCCGTGCATGACCAGCACCGCAAGGCCTTCTGGCTGGCCGGCGCACTGCTGGTGGCCACCGCGGCGCTGTTGCTGCTGGGCGCCAGCGTGGGCAGCATCGGCTTTGAGAGCGTGATGAGCATGCAACGCGACCCGCAGGCCATGCAAATCGTCTGGGAGATTCGCCTGCCGCGCACGGCTGGTGCGTGGCTGGCGGGGGCGCTGTTCGGCCTGGCAGGCGCCGTGGCGCAGGGCCTGTTTCGCAATCCGCTGGCCGACCCGTATTTGCTGGGCAGCGCCTCGGGTGCTTTGCTGGGTGAGGCGTGTGCGATGGTGCTGCTGGGCGTATCGCCTCTGGCCGCGCATTGGCTCGTGCGGATTGGCTTGACGGGCGCTGCCTTTGTCGGCGCCGTGCTTGCCGTGTTGCTGACCCTGGTGCTGGCCAAGGGCGTGCAACACACGCTGCGGCTGCTGCTGGCCGGTGTGGTCGTGGGGGTGGTGCTGGGCGCCGTCAGCTCGCTCATTTTGCTGCTGAGCCCAAACATCATGCAGGCCATGCAGTCTTTCATGTTGGGTAGCACGGCGTTTGTGGACTGGACCGCCTGTGCCGTGATGGCCCTGGTGCTGGCCGTCAGCGTGATTGCTGCCTGGATGATGAGCCATGTGCTGGATGGCCTGGCGCTGGGTGAGGCCACCGCGCAAAGCCTGGGCTTGCAGCTGCCGCAGATGCGGGCCGCGCTGGTGGCGGTGCTGGCGCTGGCCACCGGTGCGGCAGTGGCGCAAACCGGGCTGATCGCCTTTGTCGGCCTGGCCGCGCCGCACCTGGTGCGCTCGGTCGTCAAGACGACGCACGGCCGGCTCATTGTGCTGTCCAGCCTGATGGGCGCGGTGCTGCTGATGGCCGCCGACATTCTGGCGCGCTGGCTGATTGCGCCGCAGGAGTTGCCCGTGGGCGTGCTCACGGCGGTGTTGGGCGGCGGCTACCTGCTGTGGCTGATGCACCGGCATACCGGAAGAGGGGCAGGATTGTGATGGCTTCCATGGATCCGGTCGCCATGAATCCCATAGCGGTTGGCGCCCATGCCGTCAGGGCTCGCCTCGGAAATGTCGAAGTGTTGCACGGCATAACGCTGGCGCTGCCGCTGGCACGCTGGAGCAGCATCGTGGGGCCCAACGGTGCGGGCAAGTCCACCTTGCTCAAGGTGCTGGCAGGCCTGCTGCCTCACGCCGGCGACGTGGCCCTGCTGGGCCGTCCGCTGGCCGCGCTGCGCGCGCGCGAGCGTGCCCGGCAGCTGTCCTGGCTGGGCCAGAACGAAAGCTCGGCGGAAGATCTGACCGCCTACGACGTCGCCATGCTGGGCCGTCTGCCGCACCAGGCCTGGCTGGCGCCGCCCAGCGCGGCCGATCGCGCGGCGGTGGAGCGGGCCCTGCGCACCACGCAGGCCTGGGACTGGCGCGGCCGCCCCTTAGGCCAGCTCTCGGGCGGCGAGCGCCAGCGCGTGCTGCTGGCGCGTGCGCTGGCGGTAGAGGCGCAGGTGCTGCTGATGGACGAGCCCCTTGCCAACCTGGACCCGCCGCACCAGACCGACTGGCTGCTTATGGTGCGCGAGCTGGTGGCGGGCGGCAAAACGGTGGTCAGCGTGCTGCACGAAATTTCAATCGCGTTGCAGGCCGATGAATTGGTCGTCATGGACAAAGGCCGGGTGACGCACCAGGGGGCCTGCACCGATGCCGCCACGCACCGCGCGCTGGAGGAGGTGTTTGATCATCGCATCACCGTGCACCAGCTCTCGGGCCAGTGGGTGACTTTGCCAAAAATCTAGCGCGTCACCAGCAAACTTCAAACCCCAACACATCATGAAAACTCTCACTTCGCATCCGGAGGCTGATCGCGACACTGCTGCGTCGGGCAAGGTCTGGTTTGTCGGTGCAGGGCCGGGCGACCCGGAACTCATCACCGTCAAGGGCCGCGCGCTGATTGAGCGTGCGGGCGCCATCCTGTTTGCCGGTTCGCTGGTCAGCGAGGCTGCCACGCGCTGGGCCCCAGTGGGTTGCGTGATTGTTGACAGCAAGGACATGACGCTGGAGCAGATGTCGGCCTGGCTGATTGAGCAGGCTGGGCGCTGCGAAACCGTGGTGCGCCTGCAAACCGGCGATCCCGGTTTGTATGGGGCGCTGATTGAGTTGGTGCAACCGCTGGACGCTGCTGGAATCGCCATCGAGGTCGTTCCCGGTGTGTCGTCCGCCATGGCCTCCGCTGCGGCTGCGGTGGAAAGCCTGACGCTGCCTGAGGTGACACAAACGGTGATCTTTACCCGAGTGGAAGGCCGCACGCCCATGCCCGAGGGCGAGTCGCTGGAGGTGCTGGCCGCGCACCACAGCACGCTGTGCATTTTCTTGAGTATTACCTTGATGGGCCGCGTTACCGCGGCGTTGACCGCGGCGGGCTGGTCGCCGGATGCCCCCATCGTGGTGGTGCACAAGGCCAGCTGGCCCGGCGAGGAGAAGATCGTTCGCGGCACCGTGAGCACCATCCAGAGCCTGTGCCGCGAGGCCAAAATTGTCAGCCAGGCCATGATCATTGCCAGCCCGACGCTGGGCGCGCGCCAGTGGACGACCCTGGCCAAGTCAAAGCTGTATGACGCCAGTTTCACGCATCGCTTCCGGCGCGCCAGCGTCCCAGTCTCAAACCTCATCCAGGAGACCCCATGACCATGACAACCATTTTGCTGGTGGGCCACGGCTCGCGCGAGCCCGCCGGTAACGACGAGATCGAGGCCTTTACCGCGCGCTGGCGCCTGGCCCATCCGCAATGGCATACCGAGCTGTGTTTCATCGAATTCGCCGACACCGGCGTGGACCAGGGACTGGCGCGCGCTGCACAACAGGCGCAACGGGTGATCGTGGTGCCGCTGATCCTCAATGCGGCCGGCCACGTGAAGATGGAGATCCCGGCGCATATCGCGCAGGCCCGCCAGCGCTTTCCCGGTGTGCGCTTTGACTACGCACCGCACCTGGGTGTGTGCGATCCGCTGCTGACGGTGTTGCAGCGCCAGCTGCGCGATTGCATGCAGGCGCTGGACATGCCCGACCCCGGTGGCACCGGTGTCGTGTTGCTGGGGCGCGGCTCGTCGGACCGCCTGGCCAATGGCGAGATGGCCAAGATGGCGCGCTGGCTGCAGGAGGAGAGTCGCCATGAACTGGTCGACCTCGCTTTCACGGGTATCACGACCCCGCGGCTGGAACGCGTGGTGCAGCGCCAGGCGCTCATCGGTCTGCGCCAGATTGTGGTGTTGCCGTACTACCTGTTCACGGGTACGCTGATCCAGCGCATCGGGCGCCAGGTGGCGCATTTGCGGCTGCAGTACCCTGGTGTGCGCTTCGCGCTGGGTTCGTACTTTGGTTTCGAGCCCGAGGTGGCCGAGCTGCTGGCCGAGCGGGTGCAGGGCCTGCTTAATGGGAGCCTGGCGGCGGTGCCCGTCAGCGCGGAAGCGGCGCAGTGGCAAGGGCATCGCCATGACGACGCTCACCATGACCATGGTCACGATCATCCCCACGATCACGAGCATCACGAACATCACCAGCACGCTCCCAGCGCAGTCCGGGCATGAGCAGCGTCAACACTGTCACCGAGCAGCTCACTGCGGCCGGCCGGGCCATCGAGCACGACTCGTTTGCCGTGATCGACCGCGAAGTGGGGCCGCACGCCTACAGCCTCGACCAGTGGCCCATTGTGCGTCGCATGATTCACGCCAATGCGGATTTTGATTTCAACGGCCTGACCGATTTCCATCCCGCGGCGGTTAACGCGGGTTTGGCCGCCATCGTGTCGCGCGCCACCCGCGTGGTGGCCGATGTCGAGATGATTTGCGTCGGTCTGTCGGCGCCACGCCTGGGGCACTTCGGCATGCGCACGCACCAATTCATCAGCGATGCCGATGTGATCGAGACCGCCAAAGACGAGGGCACCACCCGTGCGGTACAGGCCATGCGCAAGGCACACCGGCTGGGCCTGATCGACGGCGCCATCGTCGGCATCGGCAATGCGCCCACCGCGCTGATCGAGATCGTGCGGCTGATTCACGAAGAGGGCGCCCGCCCGGCGCTGGTGGTGGGCATGCCGGTGGGTTTTGTTTCAGCCGCCGAATCCAAGGACTTGATGGCCCTGGAAACCGAGGTGCCCTGGGTCGTGATCCGTGGGCGCAAGGGCGGCTCTACCCTGGTGGTGGCAGCCATCCATGCGCTCCTGGGTCTGGCCGAGGCCAGGGAACTCGCCGCATGATGAAAAAAGACGCGCCCCGCGGCACCCGCACCGGTTTCACCACCGGTGCGTGTTCTGCTGCAGCGGCGCGTGCGGCGGTGATTGGCCTGGTCACCGGTCAGGTGCCCGATGCGGTGGAGTGCCTGCTGCCCAATGGCGACCTGGTGACCTTCGCCGTGCAGGATGGCCGCGTTGAGGGCGTGGGTGGAGGCGTGGGTGGGGGCGCATCAGCCCACGCCATGGTCATCAAGGACGCGGGCGATGACCCGGATTGCACCGACAAAGCGCATCTCACCGCCGATGTGCGGCTGCGTCATGATCTGCCGGGCCAGGTGTTGCTGGCCGGTGGTTTTGGCGTGGGCACGGTCACCATGCCGGGCCTGGGTCTGGCGGTGGGTGGCCCGGCCATCAACCCGGTGCCGCGCCGCAACATCGAGGCCAATGTGCGTGCCGTGGGGCAGGGCCTGCTGGATGAAGTGGGGCTGGAAGTGACCATTTCCGTGCCGCAGGGCGAGGAGATGACCAAGAAGACCTTGAACGCGCGGCTGGGCATTCTGGGCGGTATCTCCATCCTGGGCACCACCGGCATCGTGAAGCCGTATTCCACTGCTGCCTACCGCGCCAGCGTGGTGCAGGGCGTGCAGGTAGCGGGCACGCTGGGCCACGGCGTGGTGGTGCTCACCACCGGCGGGCGCACCGAAAAGTTTGTCATGGAAGAAATGCCCGAACTGCCCGAGCCCGCGTTTGTGCAGATGGGCGACTTCCTGCGCTACGCCATGGGTGCGGCGGTCAAGGCGGGCCTGAAGAAAGTCGTCATCGGCGGCATGGTCGGCAAGCTCACCAAGATTGCCCAAGGCGAAACCATCACCCACGCGGGCCGGGCCGAGGTGGACACAGGTTTGCTGGCCGAACTCGCTGCCAGCGTGGGCGCAGCGCCCGATGTGTGCGATGCCATCCGTGGCAACGAAACCGCCCGCTACGCCGGCGAGCGCATGGACGCGCTGGGCCTGGGGCAGGCCTTTCACACCGCGCTGGCGCAGCGGGTCATACAGACCCTGCGCACGCGCTACCCCGATCAATTTGAACTGAAAGTGCTGGTCTGCGACTTTGACGGTCGCAAGATTGCGGAGGCCTCTTGAATTCTGAACCGATCGAAACTATCGAAGCCATGGAAACCACGGAAGCCGTGGAAGCCATTGAAAAATGCCGCATCCTGGGCGTGCTGGACGACGGCATCAACAGCCTGAGCCAGAGTGCGCTGGCGCATCTGCAATCTGCCCAGCTGGTGATTGGCGGCGCACGCACGCTGCAGTTGCTGGCCGTGCAGATCTCCCCCGATGCGGTGCAGCGCGACCTGACCGGAGCCTTGTCGCAGGTCCCCGAGTGGATTCGTGCCGCGCAGGCCATCGGGCAGCGCGTGGTGGTGCTGGCCACGGGCGATCCGCTGTGCCACGGCATTGCGGCTTACCTGGCTTCGCGGCTGTGCATCGAGGCGATCGAGGTGCTGCCCAATGTCTCTACACTGCAGCTGGCTTGCGCCCGCCTGGGGCTGCCGTGGCAGGAAATGAAATTTTCTTCCGTGCACAGCCGCGACGCGGGCGACTGGGTGGCAGGCGCCGAGCCCAGCCACGGCCTGTACGCGCTGCTGCGCGACATCCGCCAGCACGACCGCCTGGCCGTGCTGACCAGCCCCGACAACACGCCCGATCGCATCGCCCGCATGCTGGTGACGGAAGGCCTGGCCGATGACTTTGAAATGGCGGTGGCCGAGCGCCTTTGCCAGAACGATGAACGCATCGTCAGCGGAATCAGCATTCATGCCGCCGCCCAAATGCCGTTTGCCGACCCCAACGTGGTGCTGCTGTGGCGCAGCAAATTGCGTGCACCGCAGGTGTTGTTTGGCCTGCCCGATGCCAGCTTTGAGCAGCGTCACCCGGATAAGGGCTTGATCACCAAAAACGAGGTGCGCGCCGTCTCGCTGGCGCGTATGCAGCTGCGTGCCGACAGCGTGGTGTGGGACATCGGTGCAGGCTCCGGTTCGGTCGGCCTGGAGGCGGCGCGGCTGTGCCGCCAGGGCCATGTCTATGCCATCGAGAAAAACGTCGACGACAGCACCATCGTGGGCCGTAACCGGCAGGCCATGGGCATCAGCAACCATACCCTGGTGCACGGCAAAGCCCCCGAGGGCCTGGCGGCCTGGGCTGACCCGGACGCGGTGTTTATCGGTGGCTCGGGCGGTGAATTGGCCGAGCTGATTGCGCTGACTCTGAGACGCCTGAAACCGGGTGGCTGGCTGGTGATGAATTTTGTGACCATTGAAAACCTGGGCACGGCGGTCGAAACGCTCAAAACCCTGGGCGCCAGCTGGGATGTCCTGCAGCTCCAGGCCTCGCGCAGCAAACCTATTTTGCACATGAACCGCATGGCGGCCGAGAACCCGGTGTGGCTGGTGTGTGCGCAGGCGGGAGTTCAGCATGGTTAAGCCCGGTCAACTCTACGGCGTATCGCTGGGCCCCGGTGACCCGGGCCTCATCACCCGCCGCGCCTGGGCCTTGCTTGAGCGCGCCGATGCCGTCTGGACCTACCCGGTGCGCAGCCTGCGCAAGGAAAGCTATGCGCTGGACATCGCTTTGCGCGCTGGCCTGCCTTTGCCCGAAAAACACCAGTCACTGCTGTTTCCGATGACGCATGACGTGGAAAAACTGGCGCGCCATTGGCTCAAGGCGGCCGAGACCGTGCGCGACTTGTTGGCGACCGGGCAAGACGTGCTGTTTCTGGTCGAAGGTGATGCCTCCACCTACGCCAGCTTTTGTTACCTGGCGCGCGTCCTGCGCGAGCTCGATGCGGACGCGCGAATCGACATCGTGCCCGGTGTGACCTCGTTCAACGCGGCGTGCGCTCAACTGCACATGCCGTTGTCGGAGCAGGACGACACGATCGCCATCGTGCCGGCCGCCTACGGCATTGCAGCGGTGGAGCGCATGCTGGACGATTTCGACACGCTGGTGCTGATGAAGGTCAAGCCGCTGCTCGATGACCTGATTGATTTGCTGGCGCGCCGGGGTCTGCTGGCGCACAGCCGTTTTATCGAGAAGGCTGGCTCCCCGGTGGAGCGCATCGTGCACGACGTGGCCGAACTCAAGGGCACCAAGGTCAACTACCTGTCGCTGCTGCTGGTCAAAAACCCCAACCGCGAACGCGGCGAAATGCTGCGCGGCTGCCGCAAGAAAACAAGCACTGAAATTGAAGAGGAAAACGAAGCATGACCCCCGACACACTGTCAAACGCCAATTCCACACCCGTTGCGGCGACCGACCAGGCCGTGCGCGTGGTATTGGTTGCCATCACCAAGCATGGCGCGCAGCAAACCGCCGAACTGGCGCGCCAACTGCCCCAGGCCAGCGTCTGCGTGGCCGACAAGTTCGCGCCGCTGATGGCCGGCCTGCCCAACCCGGTGCGCGCCTACAGCGGGGCTTTTCGCGACGAGATCGCCACGCTGTTCACCGACTTTGACCAGGTGGTGTTCTTCGTCTCGCTGGGCGCGGTGGTGCGACTGATCGCGCCGCACCTGAAGAGCAAGGATGAAGACCCCGGTGTGCTGGTGGTCGATGACGCGGCGCAGTTTGTCATTCCCGTGCTCTCGGGCCACGTGGGCGGCGCCAACGCCATGGCCGAGCAGGTTGCCGCGCTGCTGGGGGCAACCCCGGTGCTGACGACTGCCTCCGACGTGGGCAAGACCATTCCGGTGGACATTCTGGGCCGTGAGCTGGGCTGGAAGGTCGAGGCGCCCAAGATCAACATCACCCGCGTGTCGGCCCATGTGGTCAACGGCGAGCCGATTGCCGTGGTGCAGGAGGCGGGCAGCCCGAACTGGTGGACCCGGCCTACGCCGCTGCCCGCCACCATCCATAGATTTGAACGCTTTGAAGATGTTGATCTGAATCACTTCAAGGCCGTGCTGTGGATCACCCACGCCGAGGTCGCGGCTGAACGCTGGCAGCAATTGAATGAGCGCCTGGTGGTGTACCGCCCGCCGCAAGTGCCGGCAGCATGAAGCGCATCTCGATGCAAGTCGCCGTGGGCCTGGGCTGCGACCGCGGCACGCCGCTGGCCACGCTGCAGAAGGCGCTGGACGAGGCCCTGGCCCTGGCCGGTGTCCGGCTGGATGACGTGGCAGCGGCCGCCAGCATTGACCTGAAGGCTGACGAGCCGGGCCTGCTGGCCCTGGCCGCGCAGCACGGCTGGCCGTTGACCTTCTACACCCCTGAACAGCTGGCAGCCGTGCCCGTGCCCAACCCGTCCGAGACGGTGCGCAAGTACACCGGTAGCCCGTCCGTCAGCGAAGCGGCGGCCTTGCTGATGGCGGCATCGCAAGCCGGGCAAGCGGTTCCCGCCATTGCACTGCTGGTCGAAAAACACAAGTACCGGGACACCGATGGACGCAACGCCACGGTGTCGGTGGCGCGCTGCTCCGGCGCGCACGAGCCCCAATGATTTCAACCTCGACAAACCAATGAAAACAATGAGACCTTCGAGACCTTCTCTTCTTGCCATGGTCAGCACCGTCGCGCTGCTGGCTTACTTCCCCTTCGCGGCCCATGCAGGGCGTCCGATGGGAACCGACGATGCCGGAACTGTTGGTGCCGACACCTGCCAGGTCGAGAGCTGGCTTAAACGCAGCTCCGACCCGAAGGCCAGGACATGGGTTTTGTCGCCAGCCTGCGGCCTCGGCGAGGCCGTGGAGCTCAATGTCGAAATGGCGCGCACTGTGCCCGACGACGGCATCCGGTTCGAGAGCGGCCTGGCGGTCAAATGGGTAGACCCGGCCTGGAAAGCAGGTGCGCTGAACTGGGGGCTCAAGGCGTGGCGTGGCACGGCGCATGGCCGCGAGGCACCGCGCTGGGCGGCGACCACTTCCGGCGCGATGGGGCTGCTGACCTGGCAGGCGAGTGAGGCCGTGGCGGTACACGGCAATTTCGGGTTCGAGAAGGACCACGCCAGTCGCAGCACCGAGCCTTTGCTAAATCTCGCGCTCAGCTGGGATGCCACGCCCTCGTTGACCCTGGTGGCCGAGGCCATGACCGTGCGGCACAGCCCGACCCAGCGCAACCTGGGCGCTCGCTGGTGGCTGCAACCGGAACGCCTCGCGCTGGATTTCACCGTCGGCCGCAGTACTGGTGCCGAGCCGGCGCGCAACGTCACCGTCGGGCTGGGCTGGTACGGCATTGGGTGGTGAGATGAAGGAATTTTTTTGTTCCAGCCCTGAAAGGAACCTTCAATGAACTTCCCTCTCATCGTTCCCGCGTCGACTGCTGCGTCAGAGGTCCGCGCGAAGCGGCAGGTTTTGAGCCAACTCGCAGCCGCGGCAGAGCAACGGGCCACGGTGTCGTTAGCCCCATGTGACAGTTTTCCTTGGTCATTTTTTTTTGTTTCTCAACCCTGAAATGGAGCAACCCATGAACGCATCTTCTGCATCTTCCATCTCCCTTGTTGCGAGCGGTAGCGCAACCCGCAGCCTGTTGCTGCAATTGGCCGCCGGTGCCGCTTTGGGCCTGGTGGTGCTGTACGGCGTGGCTTTTGCTGAAAGCCCGCTGGCCCACAACGCCGCCCACGACGTGCGCCACGTCACGGTCAAACCCTGCCACTGAGCCCTGGAGCTTTTCATGTTGTTTCAACGATTGATTTGGGCCGCCCTGGCTGCCGCCTTGCTGGTGGGCAGTGTGCAGTCCGGTGTGCAGCAGTGGCAGGCCGTGCCGATTATTCTGGCGGCCGAGGTGTACGAGGGGCAAAAGGTCGAGGCACCCGCAGAGCCGCCCGCACCCGCTGCGCACGTCCACGCCGAAGGCGTGGCAGCTGAACACGCGCATGACCATGGCAGCGCCGAGGAATGGGCGCCGGCTGATGGGGCCGAGCGCATTTTCTGGACCTGGGTGGCCAACGTCCTGCACGCCTTCAGCATGGCGCTTTTGGTGTTTGCCGTGATGGGTGTCTGCCTGTGGCGCGGCACCGCCGTGCGTTCGCTGCCGCTGGCTTTGCTGGTGGCTGCGGCGGGCTGGCTTAGCTTTCACTTCTGGCCATCACTGGGCCTGCACGCCGAGATTCCCGGCATGGATGCGGCCCGTCTGGGCTCGCGCCAGGGCTGGTGGGTGTTGGCTGCGGGCAGCGCAGCACTGGCCTGTGCCTCGCTGGCGGGCCTGCGTCATCCCTTGCGCTGGGCTGCCGCAGCGGCGTGGCTGGCTTTGCCTTTTGTGGTGGGTGCACCGCACATTAGCGCCGACCCGTTGGCTGGCTTTAGCGGCGCAGCGCAGCTTGCTTTGCGCGAACTTGGCACGCAGTTCATCTGGGCCACCACTTGGGTATCGTTGTCGTTCTGGGCCTGCATGGGGCTGATATGCGGTGCGGCGTTTCAGCGCTGGCTGCGTCCGGTGCTGCATGCAACTTTTGAACGCTCGAAGCCGGTTGCATCGGCTGGCACGGCGGTGAGCCCATGACCGGCCCCAAAGGGAAAATCATGCTGGTGGGCATTGGTCCCGGCAGCCATGACCATATGACGCAGCGCGCCCGTGCCGCTATTGCCGAGGCCGATGTGGTGGTGGGCTACGTCACCTACATCAAGCTGGTGGCCGATTTATTGGAAGGCAAGGAGGTCGTGCGCAAAGGCATGACTGAAGAGCTGGACCGCGCGGTGCACGCGCTGGCCAGCGCCCGCGAAGGGAAGAAGGTTGCGCTCATCTCCAGTGGCGACGCTGGGGTGTATGGCATGGCCGGGCCCACCTATGAGGTGCTGTTCCAGGCCGGCTGGACGCCGGAGTCTGACGTGGAAGTCGAAGTCGTGCCGGGCGCGTCGGCCATCAATGCCTGCGCGGCACTGGTGGGTGCACCGTTGACGCACGACTTCTGCTCGATCTCCCTGTCCGACCTGCTCACGCCCTGGCCGGTGATTGCACGCCGGCTGGATGCGGTGGCGGCATCGGATTTTGTGGTGGCGCTGTACAACCCCAAGAGCGGCCGCCGCACCCAGCAGATCGTGCAGGCACAGCAGCTGTTTTTGCGGCACCGCAAGCCCGACACGCCGGTGGCCGTGGTCAAGTCGGCTTACCGCAGGCGCGAGCGCATCGAGTTCACCACACTGGACAAGATGAGCGACTGCGACATCGGCATGCTCACCACGGTGCTGATTGGCAACAGTCACACCTTCGTGCAGCATGGCCTGATGGTCACGCCGCGCGGCTATGCCAACAAGTACGACCTGGACGATGGCGGCAGTACCCGTGCAGGGGAAAGGGCAGGGCGCTCGCTATCCACCGGCCTTTTGGGCTGGATGGAAAATCTGCGCGCCGACCACGCGGAGGGCATCAGCATTGCCGCGCTGGCCCAGCAGCACAAACTGCCTGCGGACTACATCGAGGCCGTGCTGACCACGCCAATTGAAGAAGAGGCCGTCAAGGAAGAAACTGCCAGTACCGAGGAATCTGAAGCATGAGCGAAGAAGCGGTGGTCAAACCCAGGATTGGCGCTTACAAACGCCATTTGCTGATCTGCACCGGCCCACGCTGCACGCAGGATGGTGCGTCGCAGGAGCTGTTCGACAGCTTGGGCGACAAGTTCAAGGCGGCCGGGCTGCACGACGGCGAGATGCGCGTCAAGCGCAGCCGGGTGAGCTGCTTTGCCGCCTGCAAGGGCGGGCCGGTCATGTGCGTGCAGCCTGATGGCACCTGGTACTACAACGTCACGCCCACCAACATGGACCGCATCATTGACCAGCATCTGGTGGGCGGACAGCCTGTGGCTGATCTGGTGTTTCACCAGGGACCGGGGGACTGCCATGACGTTTGACGCACAGGAGCAAACCAGCCGCGGATTCGTGTCCATCGTGGGTGCCGGCCCGGGCCCGGTCGATTTGATGACGTTGCGGGCATTCGACCGGCTTCAGCGGGCCGAGGTGGTGGTGCACGACCGCCTGATCGCGCCGGAGGTACTGGCTTTGATCCCCCAGGCCGCCCAGCGCGTATATGTAGGCAAGGCCCTGGGCAATCACGCCGTGCCGCAAGAGGGCATCCATGACTTGCTGGTGGCGCATGCGCGCCTGGGCAAACGGGTGGTTCGCCTCAAGGGCGGTGACCCTTATGTGTTTGGGCGCGGGGGCGAAGAAGTGCAGGCCCTGCAGGCGGCGGCGATTGCCTTTGAAGTGGTGCCGGGCGTGACTGCGGCCAGTGGCTGCTCGGCGGCGGCGGGCATTCCGCTGACCCACCGCGACCTGGCGGGCAGCTGTGTATTTCTGCCCGGCCACCTGGCTGACGACGAAGCCACGCACGACTGGCAGGCCTTGGCGCGCCCGGGCCAGACCCGTGTTTTTTACATGGGCGTACAGCGCCTGGCGCAGATTGCCCACCAGCTCATCGCGCATGGCCTGGCGCCCGATACCCCGGCCGCCATCGTGCGCGACGGTGCCCGCGCCACGCAGACTGTCATCGCTACCGGGCTGCGCGACCTGGTGGCGCGCGCGCCGGCGTATGGCCCCCAGCCCGGCTTGCTCATCATTGGTGAGACCGTGCAACTCAGCCCCCATTTCAACCTTTAGGTGATTGCCATGCAGATTGAAACCCCACCGTCCGACAAGCCCTATGACAAACCCGAGGGTGAACGCCGCGGCCTTGTCATCGTCAATACCGGCGACGGCAAAGGAAAAAGCACCGCTGCCTTTGGCCTGGCCCTGCGCGCACACGGGCGCCACCATGTGCATGGCAAGGCCGTCAAGATTTTCCAGTTCATGAAAGTGCCCAGCGCCCGCTTTGGCGAGCACCGCATGTTCGAACAGCTGGGCATTCCGATCGAAGGGCTGGGCGACGGCTTTAGCTGGAAAAGCCAGGACCTGGAACATTCCGCGCAACTGGCACGCGATGGCTGGGAAAAAGCCAAGGCAGCTATCCTGGGCGGTGAGTACTTCATGGTGGTGCTGGACGAAATCACCTACCCGCTGATTTACGGCTGGATGCCGCTCGACGACGTGCTGCAGACGCTGCGCGATCGCCCGAAGGACGTGCACGTGGTCATCACCGGCCGGCGCTGCCCGCCCGAAATCATCGAGCTGGCCGATACCGTGACCGAGATGACCAAGGTCAAGCACGCGTTCAATGCCGGCATTCCCGCCCAGCGCGGCATCGAAGACTGAAGATGCCAGTAAATCTACTGCGCAACCCAATCTCGCACCTGCGGTCCTCGCCGTACGAATGTACGGCTCCGGTCCTCGGCACGACCTTGGGCTGCTCGCTACGATTTCCCGGCATCTTCGCTACCTGGGGGCCGCGTTCGTGACTGAAGCACTTTCTTCTGTGGCAGCGCACGCCTTCAGCCTGCCCGAGCAGCAGGCGGTGTACCGCGCCATTTACGAGCGGCGCGACATGCGCCATTTCAGCGGCGGGGTGGTGGCCGATGAGGTGTTGCAGCGCCTGCTGGCTGCCGCCCACCATGCGCCCAGCGTCGGCTTCATGCAACCCTGGCGCTTTATCCGCGTGCGCAGCCAGCCGCTGCGCGCCGCTGTGCATGCGCTGATCGAGGAGGAGCGCATCCTGACGGCCCGGGCGCTGGGCGAGCGTGAAGACGAGTTCATGAAGCTCAAGGTGCAGGGCGTGCTCGATGCCGCCGAAGTGCTGGTGGTGGCGCTGCCGCCAGGGCGCGAGCAGCATGTCTTTGGCCGCCGTACCCTGCCTGAAATGGACCTGGCCTCCGCCGCCTGCGCCATTCAAAACCTCTGGCTGGCCGCGCGGTCGGAAGGGCTGGGCATGGGGTGGGTGTCGATGTTCCCCCCGCAGCAACTGGCGCAACTGCTGCAGATGCCCGAGGGCAGCAAACCCATTGCTGTGCTGTGCCTGGGCCCTGTCCAGGCGTTTTACGAGCAGCCCATGCTGCAGGCTGAACACTGGGCGCACCGTGCGCCGCTGGCTGACATGGTTTTTGAAGACTACTGGGCCAGGCCGGCTTTACCCCATGAGTGATGGCGCGCTGCTCGTGGCGGCAGCGTTGTTGCTCGCCTTGCTCATGGATAGGGCATTCGGCGAACCACCCGCCTGGATGCATCCGGTGGTGGGCATGGGCAAGTACCTGTCGCGGTGTGGCAAGCTGTTGCCTGGTTTGCAGCCCTCGCTGGCGTTCGGCTCGGGGGCTCTGGCGTGGCTGGCGGGTGCGGCTTTGGTGGGGGGCCTGGCCTGGTTTGCCCAGCAGCAGATGGTTTTTAGCCTGCATCCGGTCATTGCTGCGGTGTTCATGGCCGTGCTGCTCAAGCCCATGCTGGCCTGGCGCATGCTGCGCACCGAAGTCGATGCGGTTGAAGCGGCGCTGCAGCAATCGCTGGAAGCAGGACGCGAACGGTTGTCGTGGCTGGTCAGCCGCAACACCGTGCTGCTCAATGAAAGCGAAGTGCGTGAGAGCGCCATCGAATCGCTGGCTGAAAACCTCAACGACTCGGTGGTGGCTCCCATCTTCTGGTTTGTGCTGTTCGGCTTGCCCGGCGCCGCCATTTACCGCTTTGCCAACACCGCCGACGCGATGTGGGGCTACCGCGGGATTTACAAGGGGAAAAACTGGGAGTGGGCCGGCAAATGGGCGGCGCGGGCTGACGATGTGTTGTCATGGATTCCGGCGCGCCTGACGGCTTTGCTGCTGGCCCTGGTGGCGGGTGGCTTGTCCTTTAAAAACTTGCAGACTTTGCGACGGGAAGCCCGCAAAACGCCATCCCCGAATAGCGGCTGGCCGATGGCGGCCATGGCCCTGGCGCTGGGCGTCAGCCTGCGCAAACCCGGTGTTTACACGCTCAACCCTGAGGGCAAACCGCCACAGGCTCCTGACACCGTTTCTGCGCAAAAACACGCATCCAAAGTGGTTTTGGCTATTGTTTTATGTGCGCTGACAGCCATCATATTCATAGCGTTCACGCATTTTTCATGATGAGCACGCAGCAACCGCAAAGCCTGCGAATTCACGGTGGCCCCGACCCGTATGGCGTGCCGCTTCATGACTTCTCCACCAACAGCAATGCCCGCGGGCCGTGCCCTCTGGCGCAAGCCGCTGTCAGCCAGGCCGATGCCAGCCAGTACCCTGATGGGAGCTACACCGCCCTGCGCCAGCAACTGGCCGGGTTTCACGGGGTGGAAGTGCGGCGTGTATTGCTGGCTGGCAGCGCCAGCGAATTTATTTTCCGCATCACCGCCTTGGTGGCGTTGGCGGCGAAGGCGGGCGGGCGTTCGGTCTGGCTGCCGCCGCACAGCTATGGCGACTATGCGCAAGCGGCCCATGCACATCGCTTGACAGTGGCGGACCAGGTCGCCGACGCACAGCTGCGCTGGAGTTGCGACCCATCCAGCCCGCTGGGCGCGGCGCATGCGGGTCTGGATGATCTGGTCAATGAAGCCGGCTCGCCCGCTATCAGTGTGCTCGACCGGGCCTACGAACCCTTGCGACTGAGTGGGGCGCTGGCGCTCACCGATGCGCAACTGCAAAAACTTTGGCAACTCTGGACACCGAACAAAGCGCTGGGCTTGACGGGCGTGCGTGCCGCGTACGCCATTGCACCCGTCGATGCGGGGGAGGAGGTGCTTGCGCTGGAGCAGCTGTGTCCTTCGTGGCCGCTGGGGGCGCACGGCGTGGCCATGCTGCACGCCTGGCTGCGTCCTGACGTGCAAGACTGGCTGGTGGACAGCCTGAAGACCCTGCGCGAGTGGAAAGCACGGCAAATTGCCATGTGCGAATCCCTGGGCTGGACCTGCCTGCCCAGCCATGCCAATTTTTTCTGCGCCCGGCCCGCATTACCGGCGGGCGTCGCGTTGCAGCAGGTGCTGGCTGCATTGCGCCTCCAGGGCATCAAGCTGCGCGACACGACCTCCTTCGGCTTGCCCGGCCATGTGCGCATCAGCGTCCAGCCGCCCGCCGCGCAGGACGCATTGCACAATGCATGGCAACACATCACATGAAAGTCAGCATGAGCGGCACATTGGCCAGAAGCGTCATGGTTCTGGGTACCACCAGCGGTGCCGGCAAAAGCTGGCTGACCACCGCACTGTGCCGTTACTACGCGCGGCAGGGGTTGAAGGTTGTGCCTTTCAAGGCGCAGAACATGAGCAACAATGCGCGCGTTGTCGCGGGCGGCGAGATTGGCAGCGCCCAGTATTTCCAGGCGCTGGCGGCGCGCGCCGAGCCCGAGGTGCGCATGAACCCGCTGCTGCTCAAGCCCGAAAAAGACACGCAAAGCCAGGTCATCCTGATGGGGCAGGTCGATGCCGGGCTCTCGCGCATGCCCTGGCGCGGCCGCAGCGCTTCGGTGTGGCCGGTCATCGCTCGGGCGCTGGACGAACTGCTGGCCGAGAACGACGTGGTGGTGATCGAAGGCGCGGGCTCGCCGGCGGAGATCAACCTCAAATCCAGCGACATCGTCAATATGCGCCCGGCGCAGCATGCCAATGCGGCCTGCCTGCTGGTCACCGACATCGACCGCGGCGGCGCCTTTGCCCACCTGTATGGCACCTGGGCCATGCTCGATGAGGCGGAACGCCGGCTGATCAAAGGCTTTGTGCTCAACAAGTTTCGCGGCGACGCCAGCCTGCTGGCGCCCGGACCGCAAATGCTGCAGGAGATGACCGGCGTGCCCACCGTGGCAACACTGCCGATGTGGTGGCAGCATGGCCTGCCCGAAGAAGACGGTGTGTTTGACGACCGTAGCCGGGCGGCAGGGGCCGTGACCACCACCATCGCCGTCATCGCCTACCCGCGCATCAGCAACCTCGACGAATTTCAGCCGCTCAAAAATGTACCGGGCGTGCACCTGAAGTGGGTGCGCAGCCCGGGCGAGCTGGCCGGCGTCGACTGGATCGTCCTGCCCGGCTCCAAGCACACCAGCGGCGACCTGGCCTGGCTGCGCGCGCAGGGGCTGGACCGCGCGGTGGCCGCCCATGCAGGGCAGGGCGGCGCGGTGCTGGGCATTTGCGGCGGCCTGCAAATGCTCGGCGAGGCACTGATTGACCCGCATGGCATCGACGGCAACGCGCCAGGGCTGGGGCTGTTGCCGGTGGTCACCGTGTTTGAAGAAGGCAAAACCGTGCAGCGCAGGCATGCCCGGTTTGGCGAGCTGGCCGGAGCCTGGGCCGCCTTGTCGGGCGTGGGCCTGCAGGGCTACGAAATTCATCACGGCCAAACGGCGCCCCACACGGCCATGGCGGCGGCGGGGGACATTGCCCATGGCGTGATGGCCGAAGGCCTGGCCTGGCAAAACACTAGAGGCAATGTGCTGGGCCTGTATTTGCATGGCATGTTTGAAGATCCAGCCGTGCTGCAGGCGCTTTTTGGCGCCACGGTACCCACGCTGGATGTCGTATTTGACGGCCTCGCCGATTACATTGAGCAGCACTTTGAGCCGGGCGTTTTGCAGGCGCTGATAACGACCGCTTGACTCGCCCCACGAGGAGATGGGGCCCGGGGGGCGCTGGCGAAGGCCTGTTACTGGTGCAAACCCTCTGTTTGTTTATCAGTCATCGTATGACATGATTTTTGGATCAGATGATGCACGCATTCAACAGCAGTGCGCCGCAGTCTCCCCTAGTCTCCCTCAGATGCAAGGCAAGTTCTCCGATTAATCTTCATTCCCATAAAGGGTTTGAATGATTGACATGTCGATTTTCTTGTGCGGATAATGCACGCGTTGTATGACAACGTATAACGATGGAAATCTTCGACTGCTTCAAGTCAATCTAAAAAAGGAGACGGTTTATGCATGTGCCTATGGGGTCCGCCCGAGTGGCCCGTTTTATGGTGGCAACGTCGGCATTGCTGTTGGCGATGGGCAGCGCCCACGCCGCGACGTTTGTCTATGTGTCCAACGCCGACAGCCAGGACATCTCGGTACTGGAGCTGGACAGAAGCCAAGGGCTGGTCAAGCCCGTGGAGACGGTGCCGGTGGCTGGCACGGTAATGCCATTGGTTGTGAGCCCGGACAAGCGGTTTTTGTACGCCGCACTGCGCTCCCAGCCGTACCGGGTGGCGAGCTTCGCTATCGACGCCTCCAATGGTCACCTGCGCAAACTGGGCGAAGCGCCATTGGCCGACAGCATGGCCAACATCGACCTGGATGCCACGGGGCGCTGGCTGTTTGCAGCGTCTTATCCTGGGCACAAGATCACGGTCAACAGCATTGGCAAGGATGGTGTGGTGGGCGCTGTGCAGCAGTTGCTTTCCACCGCACCCAATGCCCACGCCATCCATGCCGATGCGAACAACCGGTTTGTGCTGGCCAGCAGCCTGGGCGGCGACAACCTGTCGATCTGGCGCTTCGATGCGGCGAAGGGGCAACTCTCCCCCAATGACCCGGCACTGGTTTCGGCCGCGCCCAAGTCGGGTGCGCGCCACTTTGTCTGGGACAAGGCTCAGCGCTTTCTCTACCTGCTCAACGAGCTCGATGCTTCGTTGTATGTTTACGCGTGGGACGCTGCGCGCGGAACGCTGCGCGAGTTACAGCGCACCACGACGCTGCCAAGTGGCTTCACCGGCAAGCCCTGGGCTGCAGATATGCACCTGACGCCGGACGGCAAGTTCCTCTATGCCTCAGAGCGCACCTCCAGCACGATTTCGGCTTTCCGTGTCGACCCGAGCAGCGGGCTGCTGCAGCCGTTGGGGCAGACCGCCACAGAAAAGACCCCGCGCGGATTCGCCATCGATTCGACCGGGCGCTTTTTAGTGGCTGCTGGGCAAGAGTCGCATAGCGTGTCGGTATACGCCATCGACGCCGCCAGTGGCGCGCTTGGCACACCGAATCGTTTGGCTGTGGGCAAGAACCCGAACTGGATCGAGATCGTCGATCTGCCCTGATCCGCACAAAAGGCCTGAGCCTCCCGATCGCTCACGGCCTTCACGTCCACTGCATAAAGAGACATCACATGAAGAAAATCCTGACCTCCATCTCGCTGTGCCTGGCCGCTTTGGCTGTCAACGCTCAGGCCTGGCCAGACAAACTAGGGATGGCGACAGAAGCCTGGGTTTCAGCTATTCAAAACGGCAGTCGCTGATAACGACCGCTTAGCCTCTTAGTCGGGGACGCGCTTCAGGGGCCCAAAACAGGCCTGGAGCGACTCGGCCTTGCAGACGATGAACTGGTCCTTCTGGGGGTTGAACTGGATGAAGCGGGTAACGCTCTCCGTGACGCTCCCTTCCGGGCTTTCGTGCAGGTCGCCCGAGCAGTCGCGCTTGCCGTTGCTGGCGGTGACTGTTTCGGCGAGCCGGTAGAAGCCGAGCAGGCCAGGCGCACGCGGTATTTCGTAATTGCCCTGTGTGACCTCTTCACCGCTGGTACTCAGCCGGGTGCCGTTGGCGCCGTACTGCCAGGTTTCGGTACAGGGCTTGCCGGGCAATGTCCAGGTCCACGTTCCTACGAGCGGGTGGGGCGCGGGTGCTGCCGGCAAGGCGGGGGCAGGCTTGGGTGGCTTGGGTGCCTTGGCGGCACAGCCGCAGAGCAGGGCGGCGACAAGCAGTGCATGGATTTGGCGGAATGCAGGGGGCCTGCTTCCGGGGTGGCGTGGTAAAGACTTCATGGGGTGATTATGAAGAAGCCTGGAGTCACCTCGAGCAAGCCGGCGCCACCAGGTGCCACAGGCTGCCACCTGGAGTTGCCCTGCTGTCACTACACGAAGGTGCGCACGAAGTCGAGTGAGGAGACGACCCCCTTGATATGGGTGCCCTCCGCCACAACCACATGGTGAATATTCATGGCGACCATCAAGCTGGCCACCTCGCTGAGGGTGGCGTCCGGGCGCACGGTGATCGGTTTGTAGGTGCAGAGCTGCCAGGCGCTGACTTTCTGGAAGGGCTTGCCTTCGGCATGCAGGCGCAGCAGGTCCGCGCTGCTGATGACGCCCAGGACCACGCCGTCGGCATTGGCCACCGGCACCCATGACAGGCCCTTGGCCACCATCTGGGCCTCGACGGATTGCGCCGTGTCGTCGAGCCCGACCAGGCACACTTCACGGTGCATCAATGACGATATCTTTTTGCTCATGGCATGCTCCAGGCCGCCGGTGGCGGCTCATGTCGCGCCGGCGCGGCGCTGCGTGGCGCCCGTCCCCATGCCGTCCCCATGTACCGCGAACCTGGCTACGAATCGGGCGCTTTTCCTGATTCTGCTACTTTTGATTCCGTTATGACTAGACCGGTTCGATGATCACGTCCTTGCTAAGGCGCTCGACGTCCGTCGCCTGGCACAGTGCCGTTCCCGCCGTGAGCAGGGCGGCCGCGCCGGCCGCCATGCCGTATCGAAACGCCTGAGCCAGGTCGCCACCGCGGTTCAGTGTCCAGACGAGGCCGCCGACAAAGCTGTCGCCGGCGCCGATGGTGCTGGCCACCTTGACCGCTACGCCCCGTGCCCGCAGCGCCGCGTCAGCGGTGACAAGCAAGGCCCCGTCCTCGCCCAGCGACAGCGCTACGACCTGCGCCTGTCCGGCCAGGATGATCCGCTTGGCCGCCTCGCGCCACTGCGGCTCGCCTGCCAGCGGCAAGCCGGTCAGTTCGCGCAGCTCCTGAAGGCTGGGCTTGATCAGGTACACCCCTTCTGCCAGCACTGCTGCCAGTGCCGGCCCCCACGTGTCCACCACCACGCGGCTGCCGCGCGAGCGGGCCAGCCGCGTGAGTTGGGCATAAAAGTCGTTAGGCACCCCTGGGGGCAGGCCGCCGCTCGCCACCACATAAGCGGGCGGCACGTCGAGCTTGCTGACAAAGTCCAGGCAGGCTTGCCACTCCGGCGCCGTCAGGGCCGGCCCGGGCAGTACAAAGCGGAAGTCCCGCCCGCTGGATGTTTCGTGGACGGAAAAGCTCTCGCGGGTTTCCCCGGCAATGGGTATCCAGTGGCTGCGCACCTGCTCCCGCTCAAGCAGTTGCCGCAGCCGTTGCCCGTTCATGCCCCCCGCCAGAAAGAGCGCGAGGCAGTCGCCGCCAAGCCGCTGCACGACGCGGGCCACGTTGATCCCGCCGCCGCCAGGATGCAATTGCGCGGCGGCGCACCGCAGCTTGTGCGTGTCCATGACCTTGTCGGTCGAGGTGGAGACGTCCAGGGCCGGGTTCATGGTGATGGTCAGGATGTCAGTCATGGCCGTCACTTGCTCCCGTGCTTCCCCGCCTCAGGCCCGCAGCTGCCGCGCCAGCAGCACGGCGACATGAATCGCCTCGCGCTGCGCACCGTCCTTGATCTGGTGCCGGCAACTGGTGCCGTCGGCCACCACGATGGCATCCGGCTGCTTGCGCACGGCCGGCAGCAGGCTGAGTTCGGCCATCTGCATGGACACCTCGTAATGGCTGGCCTCGTAGCCGAAGCTGCCGGCCATGCCGCAGCAGCTTGATTCGATCAGTTCAGGCTGGGCGCCCGGTATCAGCTTGAGCACATCCATGATGGGAGTCACCGCACCAAAAGCCTTCTGGTGGCAGTGGCCGTGCAGCAGGATAGGCCGGGTGACCGGCTGGAGCGCGGCCTTCAGGGTTTCCAGCTTGCCGGCAGCTGCCTCGCGGGCCAGGAACTCTTCCAGCAACAGCGCGTGCTGGCTGATGGTTTGCGCAGCGTTGCGCAGTCCCATCACCAGCGCTTCGTCGCGCAGGGTCAGCAGGCAGGAGGGTTCCAGCCCGACGATGGCAATTCCCTTTTCGGCGAAAGGCAGCAGCGCGTCTGTCAGTTCGCGCGCCTTGGCCTTGGCTTCCGCGATCATGCCGCTGGCAAGGTAGGTTCGGCCGCAGCACAGGCTCTTGCCGTCCGCTTTGGTTTTTGTCGCTACATGCACCGTATAACCCGCGGCCTGCAGCACTTTCAATGCCGAAACCGCATTTCTGGATTCGAAGTAGCCGTTGAAGGTGTCGACGAACAGCACCACGGGTTTGCTGGCGGCCAGCACCTCTTCGCGTGTGGCGCTGGCGGGGGCCGAGTTGAAGAAGGTTTTTGTCTTCCACTGCGGCAGCGTGCGCCGGGCAGACAAGCCCAACAGCCTTTCACTCAGGGCCGCCAGACCCGGAATGCTGTCGCGCAGGTTGAGCAGCGGCGCAAGGCGGCTGGCCCAGTGGGCGTAGTCGGGCAAATACGCGACCAGCTTGTCCTTGAGCGTGTAGCCGTGCCTGGCCTTGTAGTGGTGCAAAAACTCCACCTTCATTTTGGCCATGTCCACGCCGGTTGGGCAGTCGCGCTTGCAGCCCTTGCAGCCGACGCACAGGTCCATGGCTTCGTGCACGGCGTCGCTGGTGAAAGCGTCTTCTGCCTTCAGGCCCTCCAGCTGACCCGAAAGCGCCAGGCGCAAGGTGTTGGCCCGCCCACGCGTCAGGTGTTTTTCGTCGCGCGTGACGCGGTAGCTCGGGCACATGGTGCCGGCATCAAACTTGCGGCAGTGGCCATTGTTGTTGCACATCTCCACCGCCTTGGCAAAGCCGTGTGCAGGGTCGCCGCCGGTGCCGGGGGCGCTGGTCTGCTCGGTCACCGGGTCGTTTTGCACGTCCCAGGCGCTCCAGTCCAGCGCGGGCCGGATGGGGATCACCTTGTACCCCGGCGGAAAGCGCATCAGCCGGGTATCGTCCATTTTGGGCAGTGGATGCCCGGCTGACGCAACGATGCGCCCCGGGCTGAGCAGATTCACCGGGTCGAGGTAGTTCTTGATCTGCGCAAACGCTTCGTTGATCTTGGGGCCGAACTGCCACTGCACCCATTCGCCGCGGCACAGCCCGTCGCCATGCTCGCCGCTGTAGGCGCCCTTGTAGTGGCGCACCAGGGCAGAGGCTTCTTCGGCAATGGCGCGCATCTTGGCGCCACCATCCCGGCGCATGTCGAGAATGGGCCGCACATGCAGCGTGCCGACGGACGCATGCGCGTACCAGGTGCCCTTGCTGCCGTATTTGCGAAACACCTGCGTGAGCGCATCGGTGTACTCAGCCAGGTGCTCTAGCGGCACGGCGCAGTCTTCAATAAAACTGACCGGCTTGCCGTCGCCCTTGAGGCTCATCATGATGTTGAGGCCGGCCTTGCGCACTTCCCACAGGTTTTTCTGCGGCGCATCGTCAATCATTTCCACCACCGAACCGGGCAGGCCCAAGTCGCCCATCAGCTCGACCAGTTCCTTGATCTTGGGGGTGAGTTCGGCTTTGGAGGCGCCAGAAAACTCGACCAGCAGGATGGCATCGGGCTGGCCAATCAGCGCGGTGCGCACCGTGGGCGCAAAGGCCGGGTTTTGCAGCGACAGCTCGATCATCGTGCGGTCAACCAGTTCGACGGCCGTCAGCGTGCCATCCCCTAATTTGACGATGTGCTGGGCCGAGTCCATGGCCTGGTAAAACGTGGGAAAGTTCACCACGCCCAGTACCTTGGTGCGCGGCAGTTCACTGAGGCGCAGCTTCAGTGACCGGGTGAGTGCCAGCGTGCCTTCGCTGCCCACCAGCAGGTGGGCCAGGTTGACCGAACCGTCCTGGGTGTAGGGCTTTTCGTTCTGGTTGTTGAAGATGTCCAGGTTGTAGCCCGCCACGCGGCGCAGCACCTTGGGCCAGTGCGCCTGCAGTTCGGGCCGGAGCTGGTCCGACAGCATCTTGACATGGTCGCCGAGGGCGCGCGCCTCGCCGCTGGCGCTGTCGTAACGACCCAGCTGCAGCAGACGGCCGTCAGAGCGCCAGGCTGTTGCGCCCAGCACGTTATGCACCATGTTGCCGTAGGCGATGCTGCGGCTGCCGCAGGAGTTGTTACCGGCCATGCCGCCCAGCGTGGCCTGTGCGCTGGTGGACACATCCACCGGGTACCACAGGCCGTGTTGTTTCAGCGCGGCATTGAGGTGATCCAGCACAATGCCGGGCTCAACCTCGGCGGTGCGCGCCTGCGGGTCCACATGCAGGATGCTGCGAATATGTTTGGCGTAGTCGATCACCAGGCCGGCGCCCACCGTCTGGCCGCACTGGCTGGTGCCGCCGCCGCGGGGCACGATGGGTACCTGCAGGTCGCGGCAAATATCCAGCGCGGTTTTCACATCATCGGCCGTACGCGGCACAAACACACCGACCGGCATCACCTGGTAGATGGAGGCGTCGGTGGCGTAGCGGCCCCGGTCTGCCGGCGAGAACAGCACTTCGCCGCGCGTTTCACCGGCCAGGCGGGCTGCCAGCCGGCCGGCGACTTCATTGCTGACGCGCGCCACGTCGTCGTAGGCCCGGGCAGCGGCTTCCTGCGTGATCTTGAGGGGGAGGGGCGCGTTCATGCTTTGGCGGTGGAAGGATGGGTCTTGGCAGCGCGCAGCTGCTCGATCACCACATCCTGTTTGTGGATCAGGTGGCTGGCCAGCACGGCACGCATGGCAACCGGGTCGCGTGCACTGAGCGCTTCAATCATCAGTTCGTGCTCTTTCACGGCATCTTTCCACTTCTCCCCGTCCTGGTTGGAGCGGAAGCGCAACGCCTGCAGGCGGGCGTTGACCTGGTTGTAGGTCGCCGTGAGCACCGGGTTTTTGGCCGCGGCGTTGATGGCGTTGTGAATGGCCGCATTGAGCCGGTAATAGCCCGGCAGGTCGCGGCGCGTGTAGGCCGCCAGCATCTCGTAATGCATGGCCTTGATCTCGGCCAGTTCGGACTCGGTGATGCGCTGGGCCGCCAACTCGCCGGACTGGGCCTCCAGGCCCGACATGACCTCGAAGGTATTCATCACATCGGCTTCGGTCAGCTCGACCGCGATCGCGCCCCGGTTGGGAAGCAGCTCGACCAGCCCTTCGGCGGCCAGCATTTTGATCGCCTCCCGAAGCGGTGTGCGCGAGACGTTGAGTACTTCGCTCAACTCCCGCTCGTTGAGCTTGGCGCCGGGTGGAATGCGGTTTTCCACCAGCATCTCGCGCAGGCGGTGGGCCACCTGCTCATGCAGGGCGGCACGCGGAATGGGAATGACATTAGCGGACATGGTTAAATTTTGTATGCAAAAAAAGTGGTTGTCAAATCCATCGTTTACCCTTGGTTAGGTTGACAAATGAATTTTGTATGCAAAAAATACGGCTTCACTCTATTATCGCCTTTGAGGAACACCCCGCATGTTGACGCTCGATTTTCATCCCACCGGCCGCCATTTCCTGCAGATTCCCGGCCCGTCACCGGTACCTGACCGTATCTTGCGGGCCATGAGCCTGCCCACGATTGATCACCGTGGTCCGGAGTTTGCGGCGCTGGGCCTCAAGGTGCTGGCCGATATCCGGGAAATTTTTCAGACCAAACAGCCCGTCATCATCTACCCGGCCTCGGGGACCGGTGCCTGGGAGGCGGCGCTGGCCAATACGCTGAGCCCCGGCGACCATGTGCTGATGTATGAAACCGGCCACTTTGCCGCGTTGTGGCACAAGCTGGCGGCGCGTCTGGGCCTGAAAACCGAAGTGATGAGCTTGTCCGGCGCCGAGGCCTGGCGCCATGGTGTGCGGGCCGACATGATCGAGGAGCGGCTGAAGGCGGACACGCAGCACAGCATCAAGGCGATCTGCGTGGTGCACAACGAAACCTCCACCGGCGTGACCAGCAACATCGCGGCCGTGCGCAAGGCCATCGATGCCGCCAAACACCCGGCGCTGCTGCTGGTGGACACCATCTCCGGCCTGGCGTCGGCCGACTACCGGCACGACGAGTGGGGCGTGGACGTCAGCATCAGCGGCTCGCAAAAGGGCCTGATGCTGCCGCCCGGCATCAGCTTCAACGCCGTGTCGGCCAGGGCCCTCGAAGCCAGCAAAACGGCCCGGTTGCCCAAATCGTTCTGGGCCTGGGACGAGATCATTGAAATGAACAAGACCGGCTACTGGCCGTCGACACCCAACACCAACCTGCTGTATGGGCTCAACGAAGCCTGCGACATGCTGCTTGAGCACGGGCTGGACGTGGTGTTTGCGCGGCACCTGCGCTGGGCTGAAGGCGTGCGCGCCGCGGTCAGGGCCTGGGGCCTGCTGATCCAGTGCGCCGACCCGGCCGTGTATTCGCCCGTCCTGACCGGCGTGATGACGCCCGAAGGCATAGACGCCGACGCCGTGCGCAAAATTATTTACGAGCGCTTTGACTGCTCACTGGGCACGGGCCTGGGCAAAGTCAAGGGCAAGATGTTCCGCATCGGCCACCTGGGCGACTGCAACGACCTGACCCTGATGGCTGCGCTGTCGGGCTGCGAAATGGGCCTCAAGCTCGCAGGCGTCAAGCTGGCGGGCTCGGGCGTGCAGGCCGCGATGGACCATTTTTCAAGCCACGCCGCCGTGGTTCCGCAGCGCAAGGCAGCCTGACGATCTCTTTTCTTGTTCCACTTTCCTGTTTGCCGAGCTTCGCTGAATTCCAACTGATCACAACTATTCCTGGAGACAAAACCATGCAACGCAGAACCTTCGTAACCGTCAGCGCGGCCAGCGCCGCCACACTCGCCTTTCCCTCGCTGATGGCGCAGACCCTGCCCAACGGGCCGATTCGCATCGTCGTGGGCTTTGCCCCCGGCGGCGGCACCGATATCCTGGCGCGGGTGATCGGCCAGAAGCTCGGCGACATGTGGAAGACGCAGGTCATCGTCGAGAACAAGGCGGGCGCCTCGGGTACCATCGCTGCCGATTACGTGGCCAAGCAGCCCGGTGATGGCAACACCTTGCTGATGGCGCACATCAACAGCCAGGCGATCACGCCCGCCCTGCAGAAAGTGAACTACGACGCGGCCAGGGACTTCCAGCCGGTCGTGTTGGTCGGCATCACGCCGAACCTGCTGATCTGCAATGAAAACCAGCCGGCCAAGACCGTGAAGGATCTGGTCGAGTTGTGCCGCGCCAACCCGGGCGGTGTGAGCTTCGGCTCGGCCGGCACGGGCAGCGCGCAGCACCTGGCGCTGGAGATGTTCATGCTGGCCGCCAAGGTCAAGGCCATCCACGTGCCGTACAAGGGCTCGGGCCCGATGCTCACCGACCTGATCGGCGGGACCATTCAGTACAGCTTCGACACCATGACGGCGGCCACGCCCCACGTGAAGAGCGGCAAGGCCATCGCCCTTGCGCAGACGCGCCAGCAGCGCGTGGGCGCCTACGCCAACGTTCCGACCATGGCCGAGTCGGGCTTCCCCGGCTTCGAGGCGACGACGTGGTACGGGCTGGCCGGTCCCGCGAAGATGCCTCTGGCCATGGCCAAGCGCATGAACGAGGATGTCAACAAGGTCATGCTGATGCCCGACGTGATGGAAAAGCTGGCGGCCTCGGGCGCCCAGGATGGCGGTGGCTCGACCGAAAAGTTCGGGGACTTCATGCGCGCCGAGCAGATCAAGTGGGCCAGGATCATCAAGGACGGTGGCGTCAAGGGCGAAGCCTGAGCCATGGGCATCGGGGGCGCGCTGAGCTGGTCCTGAAGCCTGTTTTGCTTTTTTCGAGGGTGCTGCCATCGCGGCATCCCAACCGTCACCTCCCGGGTTTGCCTGGGAGGATTTTCCACTTCCGCAAACGATCAACATCCCTCCACAAGGACCACCGAGTGAAAGAAGCGTCAACGAATGAACAGGCGAAGAAAGCGGCGCGTCCGCTGCCCCTGGCCGGTGTGCGGGTGCTCGATGTCAGCCAGGTGATGGCCGGCCCTTATGCCTGCATGTTGCTGGCCGACCTGGGCGCCGACGTGATCAAGGTCGAGCCGCCCGGCGCGGGCGACCAGACGCGCGGCGCGATGGGTTTCAAGATGAAGGGTGCCGACAGCCTGGGTTTCCTGAACATGAACCGCAACAAACGCAGCGTCACGCTCAACCTGAAGTCCAAGGCCGGGCGCGAGGTGCTGTTGCGCATGGTCAAGGACGCCGATATCCTTCTCGAGAACTATCGCCCCGGTGCGATGAAGCGGCTGGGCCTGGGCTACGAGGTCTTGAAAGAAATCAATCCGCGCCTGGTGTACACCAGCATCTCGGGCTTCGGCCAGACCGGCCCCTGGGCCGACCGACCGGGCTTCGATCTCATGGCGCAAGCCATGTCGGGTGTGATGAGCGTGACCGGCTACCCCAACAGCCCGCCGGTGAAGGCCGGCGTGCCGGTGGCCGACATTGGCTGTGCCCTGTTTGCCGTTTATGCCACCCTGTCGGCCTACATCGGGGCCAAAGCAAGCGGCGAAGGCCAGCATGTGGATGCATCCCTGTTCGACTCGGCGCTGGCTTTCTCGGTCTGGGACATCTGCGACTACTGGGGCACGGGCAAACCGCCCGAACCACTGGGCACGTCCAACAAGATGACAGCGCCTTACCAAGCCATGGCCTGCTCGGACGGCTATTTCGTGATGGGCGCTAACAACCAGAAGCTGTGGCAGCAACTGTGCGTGCTGCTGGAGCGGCAGGAGTTGCTGCGGGACCCGCGCTTCACCACCATCTCGCTGAGGTTGGCCAATCGCCCCGCGCTGGAGACCGAGCTAGAGCGCACTTTCCGCCAGCACCCCAAAGACTATTGGGTACAAACCTTGCTCGACGCCGGTATTCCGGCCGGCCCCATCCTCTCCTACCCGGAGGCTTTCGGCAGCGAGCATGCGCGCGCGCGCGGCATGCGCATGGAGATTGACCACCCGGTGGAAGGTTCGGTGCCCAACATCGGCTTTGCGGTCAAGCTGTCCGGCACGCCGCAGCAGGTGCGCCGGCATCCGCCCTTGCTGGGGGAGCACACCGACGAGGTGCTCGGCGAGATGGGCATTGGCGCCGGCGAGCTTGCCGAACTTCGGGCGCAAGGCGCGTTTGCAGCATGAGTGACGGGGCAGTACACCTGACGGTCAATGCCGGCGTGGCCTCGGTGGTGTTCGACCGTGCGCAGGCGCGCAATGCCATGACCTGGGCCATGTACGGGCAGCTGGGCCGCATTTGCGAAGCGCTGCAAACGGATCATACGGTTCGCGTCGTGACCTTCGAGGGCGCGGGCGGTGAGGCCTTTGTGGCCGGCACCGACATCGAGCAGTTCCAGGCATTCGAGAGTGGTGAAGATGGCGTGGCCTATGAGCGCACCATCGACCGCGGCATTGGCCTGATCGAATCATTGCCGATGCCGACCGTGGCGGTGATCAGCGGCTGGACCATAGGCGGTGGCCTGGCCATTGCCACCGCCTGCGATTTCCGCCTGGCAACCCCGGCCTCCCGCTTTGGCGTGCCGATTGCCAGGACCCTTGGCAATTGCCTGTCGATGGCCAACCTGGCGCGGCTCAGCGCCGTGTGGGGTATGCAGCGTGTCAAGCGCATGTTGCTGCTTGCCGAACTGCTGAATGCCGATGAAGCCCTGGCATGCGGTTTTCTCCATCAGATTTGCGAGCCCGCAGAGCTGGGCGCCGAGGCGGCCCATTTGTGCGAGCGCCTGGCCTCATTGGCTCCGGTCACCCAAAGCGTGACCAAGGAGGGCTTGAGGCGTTTGCTGGTGCAGGGCTTGCCCGATGCGGAAGACCTGATACGCAAGTGCTATGGCAGTCGCGACTTTCATGAAGGCGTGGAGGCGTTTGTCGCCAAAAGAAGCCCGGTGTGGAAGGGTGAGTAGTTCGAGTAGTTCGAGTAGTTCGAGTAGTTCGAGTAGTTCGAGTAGTTCGAGTAGTTCGAGTAGTTCGAGTAGTTTGGGTAGTTCGGGTAGTTCGGGTAGTTCCAGTAGCTCGACGGCTGCTGCAAGCAGCGCATCTGGTCAAGGCCGGGGTGAAGACTGATCCCCAACGATTCGTCAAACGGGCTCGTCGTCCGGGGATTTGTCGGGAACCTCCGCGGCCCTGACCACCGACTATGTTCGCGGCATGAACGAAATACCAGACGATCATCTCTGCCACGGCCGACAAGAAGTTCAGCTACAACAGCATGGAAGGTTTCCTGAACGCCAAGCTCGTGGTCCGCGCCTTGCAGAAAGCGGCCGCACCGCTCACGCGCGCCAGGGTCATCAGCACGCTGGAGTCATTCACCAACGAAGACCTCGGCGGCTTTGCGCTCACCTACGGCAAGCAGAGCAACCTGGGCTCACGCTTCGTCGCCCTGACGATGATCCGCGCCGACGGATCGTTCGCTCGCTGAGCGGCTGGCTGCCCGCCGGCACAGCCTTCCGGGCGGACGGGAGCGGCGGGCATTTTTGGGGCGTCTCCCCATCATGGTGCCACCGTGGCGCCACCACGCAGCTCGCGTCCCGGCCTGCGCCCAGGCTCGCGTCCCCGGCAGCCCGCCCGGGTGCGGCCGATCTTGGTTCCCGGTTATTTCCCATGTGGCCACATTAGGGCTATGCTGGAGGCGCGGCTCGAACCGCGTGACTTTCCAGTCAGGAGGTGACTTATGTACAAGCGTATCTTGTTGGCTTACAACGGTTCCGATGCCGGACAGAAGGCTCTGCTGGACTGCAACGACCTCGCCCAGTGGAGTCAGGCCGAGTTGTTCCTGATTGCTGTCATGCCTTTGTCGATGGGCCTGGTTGGCCTGGAAGGGGGTATTTACAGCAAGGAGTTCGAGGAAAGCGAGAAGAAAAAGTACCAGGCCGTGCTAGACGACGGGCTTGCGCGGCTCTCGCAGTCGGGGCACACCGCCCGCGGCGAAGTGCTGGTCGGCGACGCCGTCGACGAAATCACCAATTACGCGACCAGGATCGACGCCGACCTCATCGTCGTTGGCCACAGGCACCTGGACAGCTGGGCGGCACGCTGGTGGCGCGGCTCCATCTCGGGCGCGCTGATTGAGCACGCGCCGTGTAGCGTGCTCGTCGTGATCACCCCTTGACGGATGCGGCCCTGCGATGTGGACCGATACAACACCCGACCGAGCGGCCGCATTGGCGCAATACCGCAGCCGTGCCAGCTTTTACGATCTTGAACTGGCCCTGTTCGAGCCTATCCGCCAGGAAGCCATCTCGCAACTGGCACTGCGGCGCGGCGACACCGTGCTCGATGTGGGCTGCGGCACTGGCCTGAGCCTGGGGCGGCTGCAACAGGAGGTCGGCCCGAAGGGGCATGTCATCGGCATCGAGCAGTGTCCCGAAATGCTGCAGCTGGCGCGGGGCCGCGTGGAGCAGCAGGGGTGGCGCAATGTGACGCTGCTGTGCGCGCCAGTCGAGACGGCAGTCATAGAGCGGATGGCCGATGCGGCGCTCTTTCATTTCACCCACGACATCCTGCGCTCGCCCGAGGCCGTTGCCCATGTCGTCGAGCATCTCAAGCCTGCGGCGCACGTGGTGGCCGCGGGAATCCAATGGGCCGGACCCTGGGCCTGGCCGGTCAACTGGTTCGTGCTGCCGATTGCGCTGCACTCCACCACCTCACTCGAAGGGCTGGGCAGTCCCTGGGACAAGCTTGGCGCGCTGCTCGGCCCCCTTGATGTGCAGACCCGCTGCATGGGCGCGATCTACATCGCCAGCGGTGTGCGTGGCAAGCCCAAGCCATCAAAGCCGTAGAACGCCGCCCGGCCACACCGTTACAGCGTTCAGGGCCGTGGCGTCTTGGGCTGAAAATCGCAGAATGGCTCGACCGCGCATTGCCAGCACAGGGGCTTGCGCGCGGTGCACACATAGCGCCCGTGCAATATGAGCCAGTGGTGCGCATCCACCAGATATTCGGTGGGCACGCGCTTGAGCAACCCGATCTCGACTTCCAGCGGATTTTTACCCGGTGCCAGCCCGGTGCGGTTGCTCACGCGAAAGATGTGCGTGTCCACCGCCATCACCGCTTCGCCGAAAGCCGAGTTGAGCACCACATTGGCCGTTTTGCGGCCGACGCCGGGCAGTGCTTCCAGTGCTTCGCGGGTGCGCGGCACCTGGCCGCCATGCTGCTCGACCAGAATCCGGCAGGTGGCCAGCAGGTTTTTGGCCTTGGTGCGGTACAGGCCAATCGTCTTGATGTAATTCTCCAGGCCTTCCAGTCCCAGGTCCAGAATGGCCTGCGGCGTGGGGGCTGCCGCAAATAGCTTGCGGGTGGCCTTGTTGACCCCCACATCCGTGGCCTGCGCCGAAAGTAGCACCGCAGCCAGCAGTTCGAACACGCTCGTATACTTCAATTCAGTAACGGGCAGTGGATTGGCCGCTCGCAAGGTGGCAAAAAACGGCTCGATGTATTCCTTCTTCATGGATCGATTCTCCCATGCCCCTGCAATTTGCCGACCGCCTCAACAATGTCGAAACCTCCGCCATCCGCGAACTGTTCAAACTGCTGGGCAAGCCCGGCATCATCAGTTTTGCCGGCGGCTTTCCCGACCCCGCCATGTTTGATGTGGAGGGCCTGAAGGAAGCCAGCGGCAATGTGCTGAATGAAGAGGCCGGCCCGGCCCTGCAGTACGGCGCCACCGAAGGCTACCAGCCGCTGCGCGACCAGCTCAGCACCTTCATGGCCACCAAGCGCGCCGTGGTGGCTGCCGACGAGCTGATCGTGACCACCGGCAGCCAGCAGGCGCTGGACCTGATCGGCAAAACCATGATTTCGCCCGGCGACAAGGTGATCGTGGAAGGCCCCACCTTTTTGGCCACCATCCAGTGCTTCAGGCTCTACGGCGCAGAACTCATCAGCGCACCCATCGATGCCAACGGCGTGAAAACCGATGAGCTGGAAAAACTGATTGCCACGCACAAGCCAAAGTTTGTGTACCTGATTCCCACCTTCGGCAACCCCAGCGGCGCCCTGTTGAGCCTGGAGCGCCGCAAGAAGGTGCTGGAGCTGGCCGTCAAATACAACACCTTGATCGTCGAAGACGACCCCTACGGAGACCTGTATTTTTCCGAGCCGCCGCCACCGTCACTGCTGGCCCTGAGCGAAACCGTGCCCGGCAGCCGCGACCTGCTGGCCCATTGCGGCTCGCTCAGCAAGGTGTTGTCACCGGGCCTGCGCATAGGCTGGCTGATTGCCCAACCCGAGCTGCTGGCCAAAGCCACCATGTGCAAGCAGTTCAGCGATGCCCACACCAGCACCTTTGCCCAGGCCACGGCATCCCAGTACCTCAAATGCGGGCGCATGCCGTCCACCTTGACCCGTGTGCGCCAGGTGTATGCCGAGCGCGCCGCTGCCATGGGCGCTGCGCTGAAGCGCGAACTGGGCGACGCGATCGATTTTGTACAGCCGCAGGGTGGACTGTTCTTCTGGGCCCGGCTGACCGGCGCCGGCGGCAAGACAAAAGACGCGAGCGAGTTTGCGAAGAAGGCAATCGAGCAGGGCGTGGCCTTTGTGCCGGGCTCGCCGTTTTATGCGAGCAATCCGGATGTGGCTACGCTGCGGCTCAGCTTTGCGACGGCGGATGTGGCGAAGATTGAGGAAGGCGTGGGGCGCTTGGGGAAGGCGCTTTAGCCGTGTGCGCTGCCGATTTTTGAATCGGTCTTGAGGGGGCGTGGTTCGAGCCCCGTATGGGGAGCCACACAGTTCGGAATTTGGGGGCACTCTTGTAGTGCCCCGTTTTTTTTTGCCGCAGCAACCAATAAAGCCGTTTTTTGCCGCGTATCACGGGCGTAACGGGATCGCCGAAGCCGACTCTTTCAGGGCTTATCCTCCAATTGGAGGAGAGAGGTTTGTAACAAACCCCGTACTATGTGTCTTTTGTATTTATAGCCCCCCGTGTTACCTAAACCGGGCAAACGCGGGTTCAGCATCGCGACGCATTTCGATGACACCACGGATCAATTTAAGGCAAAAATAATGGCGAAACCCAACCCGAAGATGCGAGTTTCGCGGTACTTCAAGCTCGGTCGCGATCAAACCACCCTTGATTTTGTTGATGTTCCGATTGGAAACGACACTCCTGTGTTCCTAGATCCGAGCAGACTTAGAACTATGCAGAGTCCGTGGGCCTCAGAGTGCAATTCGCTTCTGCAACATTTCTTTGAGACATTACTGCGGCACTTGAAGGCAGACGACCGAGCTGCTGGCACTCATATGCTTGAGGCGCTCACGGAAAAGAACGAATTTCACTTGGGATTTTCAAGCGGTTTATCGGATGGACGAGCCTTTGGCAAAGGCTACGCCAAGGAGGTCTGGAAAGCATTGTCGAAAAGCCAAGCAGGGAACACTGGTTTGCTAAAAGACATTGAAGACGCATGCCTATTCATCGAGGGAGTCGGGCCAGACCGGATTTCAGACGCCGTTTGTAATATTCTCCGCGGGCCGCTAATTCGCTACACACAAGACATCTGCAATTATTACGACATTCCGCTCTCGGATGGGATCGCGTCAGGACCCATTTGGAACGTGCATACGGAGGTATGGGAGGACTCGCTCATCCCCTTACCTGTGACTCCATTTGGAAAGCTCCTTCTTATTCCTAAATTGGCGGTCCGCCATCGGTTCGTTTATGACTATTCGACCTATTTCACTCACCACCTTCTCCCAGCCATGCAAGAGTCAGAGAAGCACCTGAACACTGGGTTAGTGCAGACCTTAAAAGACGGTCGCAAGCGTGTGACCAAAAAGAGCTTAAAAGAAAAATATGGTGCCGATAAATTGACGATAGCTCGTGAGACTTTGCGACACCCGGAAGCGCTGAACGAGTACCGAGAAGCAGCGCAGCGGTCCTCTAGGCCGATTACTCATGAACAGCTGGCAGAAATCGAAAATATTGCACCGCCTAACTTTACAGCTCTACTCGCCGCGTTAGCAGCGATTCCAACTGGCCGGGAAGATTCAACTAATTACGAGGATGCCATCGAGAAGCTACTTAGTGCACTATTCTTTCCATCGCTTTCATCGCCGACCAAACAGCTTAAAATTCATGATGGAAGAAAGCGGATCGACATTACCTACGTCAACAATCCCACGAGCGGATTCTTTCAGTGGGTGCTGTCGCACTATCCCAGTTCACACATATTTGTGGAATGCAAGAACTACGGCAAGGAAATCGCCAATCCAGAATTTGACCAGCTAGCGGGTCGTTTTTCGCCCAGTCGTGGTCAAGTCGGACTACTGGTATGTCGGTCGGTTCAGAATCCGTCAAAGCTCGCAGCCAGTTGTAAGGACACGGCTCAGGACAATAGAGGCTACGTCATCACATTAAGCGATGCTGACCTAGCGCAACTTGTGGCTGATTACAGATCCTCCAACGGAGGCTCGGAGTATCCACTTTTACGGAAAAAATTTACTGACTTGATCATGTAGGAATGGAAATTTCCCAGTTACCATCATCTGCCTTATTGCGGTGCCACAACTGGCTCGAACCATGGCACGGCAATCGAAGTCAGAATCCAATTTCTCTCAACAAGCCCGCACCATTCCAGCCCTACTTGCCAGCTTGCGACACCAGCACCGGCTTGTCCCGATACACCTCAGGCATCACCGCCTTCAAATTTGCGATCTTCGGTAAATCAAACCGCGCAATGTAAGGCTGGTTCGGGTGCAGGGTTGCGTAGTCCTGGTGGTAAGCCTCCGCCGGGTAGAAGGCGGTTAGCGGCGTGAGCTGCGTCACGATTTTGCTGGGAAACACCTTGGCTGCGTCCAGCTGCGCGATGTAGCTCTCGGTCACTTTTTTCTGGTTGGCGTCCTGGTAAAAAACGGCGGACCGGTATTGCGTGCCGCTGTCCGGGCCCTGGCGGTTCAATGTTGTTGGGTCGTGCGCCACCGAAAAGTAAATCTGCAGCAGCTTGCCGTATGAAATCTTTTTCGGGTCGTAGGTGATCTGCACGGATTCGGCGTGGCCGGTGCGGCCTGAGCCGATCATCTCGTAGCTGGCGGTCGCTTTGTCGCCGCCTGCATAGCCCGATACGGCGTTGAGGACGCCCTGGGTGTGCTGGAACACGGCTTGCACGCCCCAGAAGCAGCCGCCGGCGAACACGGCTGTGGCGTTGCCCGACTGCGGGCCTGCCAGCGCGGTGGCCGGCATGTCGATGGCCGGGGTGGGCAGTTTGACGGCTTTTTCTTCTGCTGAGCTCACGCCCATGCCGCCGCCCACAAAAACCCATGCAGCCAGTGCGACTGCGCCAAGGGTGAAAAGGTATTTGTTCATCATCATGCTGCCTTGAAGTTAAGGGCCAGGCCGTTGATGCAGTAGCGCAGGCCGGTGGGTTTGGGGCCGTCGTTAAACACATGGCCCAGGTGCCCGCCGCAGCGGCGGCACAGCACTTCTACTCGTTTCATGAACAAGGTGGTGTCGCTTTCTTCCACCACGGCCTTGTCCATGGGTTGCCAGAAGCTGGGCCAGCCGGTGCCGCTTTCAAACTTGGTGGCCGACGAAAAAAGGGGCAGGGCGCAACCTGCGCAGGTAAAAACGCCTGCGCGCTTTTCCTTGTTCAGCGGGCTGGTGTAGGGGGGCTCGGTGCCGGCCTGGCGCAAGACGCGGTATTGGTCGGGCCTGAGGAGCTTCTGCCATTCGGCATCGCTGTGGGCGACTTCATAAACCCGTGCCGCGTGCGCTGGCGTGGCCACCAGCAGGCCGCGCATGCCGGCCAGGGCGGCGGCTACGCCGGCGGAGAGTGCGCCAAATTTCAACAAAGAGTTTCTGCGGGTCATCATGAGTGTCTTTCGCGTTGCCCAAAGTGGGCCATGGCTGTTGGTCGGCGAGGGGGCCTGTTTCTTACAGGCTGAGTCCAGGAGCCCCATCAGGCCAGATCGGGCCAGGTTTTGCTTTTTGCGCCGCTTTTCTTTTTTAGAAGAGGAGCAGAAGAAGAGCAGCAGAGGGGGAACCAGGGGGAACACCCTGCGGATACTGAAATTGGATGAAGATGTCCGCGTTCGGTTCCCGGCCAGGATTCGCGGGGTAATCGCGTGGGCGTCATGGACTCCAAACCCGCGCCACAATCACAGGCATGCACAAGATCTTCAGGCTTTGCGCTGTTCTGATGCTGGGCGCGCTGGCGGCCTGCAACGGCCCGCCCGACGATTCGCACGCCGAAGATGTCCAGCTGCAGCTGACGGGAACATGGCTGCGGGACTATGAAGAAAACGGGACCCGGGTGCGCCGCGTGCTGGTGCTGGCGCAGGACGGCCAGTTTGGCGAAATGTCAACGGTCACCCTGCGCGACGGGGTGCTGCTCCAGCACCATCACACCGGCGAATGGCACTTTGACGGCACCAACCTGAAGCGCCGCTACACCAACATCGACGGGCAGAAACCTTCCGCACCCAAGTTTCCGTATGCCGCGTTCGAGGTCCGGTTCGAGTCGCGCAATGAATTCATCGGTACAGACAATGTTCGCAAGCGCCAGGTGCGTTATCGGCGCGTGGCGGAGGGCACGCTACCTTAGGAGCAATGCGGCTCGGTCAAGCCCTTGCCCTGGTTTGTTTTCCCGGACTCGATCCGGGACGCATGGATTGCGGATCAGGCCCGCGATGACGGTTCGGTCAGTCGAGGTCTGGTGCTGCTGATTTTTCCTATGTGGCTGTTAACTGCGTGGCCAATGTGATGTGCCCTTATCTGGGGGCGCTGATGGCATGAGTGCTTCTCCATCCTGGTCACGGAGCCGGCACCGGGGTAATCTGGGGCAAACTTTAATTTTCCAAAAGGTCAAACGGCCTCCAGCCGCTCCACCATATCCGGAAACTGCGCCACCATTTTGATCAGCAGCGCTGCCTGGGCATTGGGCTTTGCGCGCCCCTGCTCCCAGTTTTCAAGCGTGCGTGGGTTGGTGCGCAGATAGCGCGCGAACACGGGGCGCGACAAGTGCAATTGCTCGCGCACGTTCACGACGTCTTGCGGGGAGAGTGTTGGCGCAGGGTTGCTTACTACTTTGAAGGTGCGCAGCGTGAGTTTGCCTTCGCGCTGCGATTTCAACGCGTCGAAACCTTCAGTCAATTCTGAAAAAATGTCGCGCCTTTTCTTCTTCATGATGTTTGCCTTTACTTGGGTTGCCGCTGCTCCAGCTCGCTTTTAAGCAGTTGCTTCAATGTCTTGCGTTGAACGGGCGTCAAATCATCAGCCTGATCTTTGTCGTACACGGTAAAAAGCCAAAACTGCCCGCCGCCCAACCACCAGTAATAAATCACTCGCAAGCCGCCGCGTTTGCCTTTACCTCGGCGGGGATCTGGTTGGCGTAATTTGCGCAAACCGCCCGTGCCCTCAATCACATCACCCGCCTCCGGGTTTGCCATCAAGTCGAGTTGTAGCTGACGGTAGGCCTGGTCGTCGAGATAGCCCTGCCTCATGCGTTCAAAGGGAGGTAGTTCGATGAATACTGCTTGCAAGATTTATTGTACGCTAGTTGCGTATGGTTTATGGTTGATAGCGAATGGATGGCTGACAGCCTGTGGCTTCAAATGGCCTTTTTGAACAAGGCCAAATGGATCTCCACCGATTCAAAAGGCACAAACACCGTGTCGTCCGGCGTGCGCTTGACCAGTCCATGCTCCTCCAGCTTTCCGATGTCCGTGTGTACGTTCGAGTAGTTGCGCTCCACGGTTTTGGCCAGCGCATAGACCGAGCAGGGGCCGCACTGTCGCAGCGCTTCCAGCAGGTCGATGCGCGCAGGTGTCAGCTCTGAAAACAGGGCGCGAGCTGATTCAAAGCTCAGGTGGTAGTCGGCCCCGTATTTTGGGCTGGCCTCAGCCGCTTTGAGCTGCTTGCGGGCTACGCTGAACACGGAGCCGCGTGGGGCGATTTCAATGACTGCTTTCATGGCTTAGTTCCAGGTTCCTATGTCGTGCCAGACAACAATCTCAACCTCAGAACTGTCATCACGTATCTCCCTGGCTCTGGCATTCGGCTTTTGCTTGCATGTATATTGCATTTTAGCAATATATTGCAAAATTACAATATAGAAATCAAGCTCGGCTCCCGTACGGTGAAGCAACTCACTGGTTGGTCATCCGGGACACTGAATCAGGTCCGGGACAGCCCCGATCCGGGATCCATGGATAGCGGGTCAGGCCTTCAATGACCAGTGCGTGGGCATGCCCCTCAGCCCTGAAGTTACCGGCGCTCACCCCGTCCTGATCACCGAAATAAACTCCGTGCCGCTTTCGGGCAGCCAGACTTCCCCCGGCCGGCCGAGTATCTGGCGGATGTTGGCCGCGGGACGGGGCATCGCGATCACCTCGAACTTCTCGGCGCGCGGGTCGAAGCGCAGCATGGCGTTGTTGCTCCACTCGGAGGCCCAGACGATGTCTTTGTCGTCGATATACACGGCGTACACGTGCGGGTCGGCGCCGGGTGCTTTCCAGGTGTGCCAGCTGTTGGCGCCCATGCCCAATGCCGGGTCGTGCACGGAGAGGTTGCCGCTGTTCCACTCGGCCACCCAGATGCGGCCGCGGCTGTCGGACCAGACGCGGCGCGCGCCCTGGCGCTGGGTGGGTGGTTCAATCACGCGTGACTCGCCGGTGTTGCGGTCTATCTGCGCAATGAAGGACCCGGCCAGCGAACACCACCAGACGTCGCCCTTCGGTGTGGCGCAAATGCCGTAGGGCCCGCGTCCGCGTGGTGACTCTTTCACGCTGACCACGCCGGTGCGCACGGCCACCTTGCCCACGTAGCCGCCTTGCCCGGTAAACCACAGGTCGCCGTTGCCATCAAAGGCGCAGGTGTTGAGGTTGGCGTAGGGTGTTCCGGCAGGCAGGGGGAAGAGCTTCACTTCACGCGCCGGCCAGCTCACGCGTGCAATGGCATTTTGTCCGCCGTCGGTCAGCCAGGCCGCGCCGTCGGGCCCGGCAATCACGCCATGCGGCGACGAGCTGCCGCCATTGCTTCCCAGGGCGATCAGCTCGGACTTGCCGGTGCGCGGGTCAAACCAGCCCAGGTGCCCGCTGCGCTGCGCCGAGAACCAGACCCCGCCACCGGGCGCAGGCGCTACGTCATGAATGCCTGTGCTGCGCGGGGTGTTGAGCGGCCAGGATTGCAGGCGAGAGGTGCCCGTTGCCTGTGCGCGCCCGGTGCCGGGCGAGAGCAGGACGGTGGCATACACCCCGCCCAGGGCGATGCCCGAGAGCCCCGTTAGTCCCGTTAACGCCGCCAGCGCGGCGCGGCGGTTCAGGTGACGAGTCGTGTGGCGAGTCATGTGGATTGGTTGGGAATGCATTCGCAGCGCCATGGCAGTTTCTCCTGCGCGTTCGGGACCGGTTGGACAAGGTCGTGCCAGGTCATTGTGGCGGCAATGTGCTGCCGCATACAAGGGCTGCAGGGGCTGCGGGCGCTGTGAGCGCTGTGGGAGGGCGCGCCAGCTGGTGGCTTGGCCGTGCCGTCGATGGCCCTTCTCTGGATCCCGCCGTAAATCACGGCGTTCCCTGAGCGGTCAGTTCAACTCAAGCGCCATGAAGACCCTGAGCGCCGCATAGGCGTCATTGGCGGCGTAGATGATCTGCGCGTCGGACAGCTTGCTGTTGGCCCAGTTGGAGGTGGTGGCTTTTCTGGACTTGATGAACCGCTTGTTGAAAACCACGGCCACCGCCCCCCGCACACCCATGTCCTTGCGGTAGCCTTTTTTTCTGAACACGGTGTTCAGGTCAAGCACACCTTGCGGGTCAACGCCGAATTTGCTGATGAGACGCCGGCGGTCGTCTCCCAGGCCGAAGCCGGCCTTGATGATGGCCGGCGACTCCAGCAGCACGGCTACGGCGCGGCGGCATTCGGTGTCCTGCAATTGAAAGATATAGGCCTTCTCCAGTGTAGACAGCTGAACGATGTGGGGCCCGTCGGACGCCTCGTTTTTGGCAAAGGTCGGTTTGGATTCAGTATCAAACCCCAGGGCCGTGATGCCTGCGAGTTCCTCCAGCGCCCTGCCGGCCTGCTGCGGCGTTGAAACCACCTGTATCTGAGCCAACCTCAGCCGCTCGAAAGGTTCAAGCAGCGCGATTTGTTCTTTACCAGGTGTTACGAGAAGCTCGGTCATAGGGTTCCATGCATCAAAATAGGGAGAGAGCGACCCACATCATGGCAGCACAAAGCATTACAACAGACACCTACAAACTTTTCCCATCGCCCCGCAACCGGCACCGGACGGTTTTCCCGCACCAGGTTTTTGTGCCGTACCCCTACATGCTGATTGACATGGAGAGCTACGACCTCAAGGGCAAATACAGCCTGTTTTCGGCCTGCCGCCTGGCAGACATGAAGATGGGGCAGGTGGCGACGTTCGAGCAGCCCGAAGACGAACTGAAGTTCAAGGCACGCTTTGTGCCGGACTGACCCGACTGACTGGACTGACCCGGCAGCGCCTTCAAGCAAAGTCCCGGCACATGCTTTTATACTGGGGACGGCTTTGTCATAGTCTTGGCCTTGTGCCTTTGTGGCAGCACGGCTACCATCAATTGTCGCCACCGCGCCAGGCGTGTCTGGCGGCGTATAACGCAGGAGGGGAGGTTCTATGCCACAACTCATCGCATCTGTCGAAGGCGTCGAAATCCAGCATGTTTATCTGAAGAACAACAGAACGACGCTTGGCCGCAGACCTTATAACGACATCGTGCTTGACAACCTGGTGGTGAGCGGCGAGCACTGCGTGTTTGAACTCAAGGGCCTCGCGGATGTGTATATCGAGGACCTGGGCAGTACCAACGGGACCTATATCAATGGCCAGATGATCAAGTCCAGGCAGCTGCTGCTGGACAAGGACATCATCGCCATTGGTAATTTCAGGATTCAGTATCTCTCGGCCTCCGAGCATGAGCAGCCTCTCGTATCCGAAAAAACGGGCACCATGCCGCTGGAGGCGCTTGGTTTTCCGGGCACCAGCGGCGCGTTGCAGGCCAGCCTCAAGGTCTTGTCGGGTTCTTCGGCGGGGCTGGAGGTTCCGGTGGTCAAGGCGGTGACGACTTTTGGCCGGCCGGGCGTGGCGGTCGTGGCCATTTCTCATCGGCGCGATGGTTATTACGTCGCCCATATGGACGGTGAGACACAGCCCACGCTCAATGGCAAATCAATCGGGTACAAGGCGATTCCCTTGAGCCACCACGATGTGTTGAACCTGGCGGGAACCGAGATGGAGTTTTTGCTGCAACCCCGATAACACTTATCGAAGTACTCATTGAAGTACTTATCGAATGGCCCTGTCGGGACGCAAGCCGCGCTGTTGCGAAGGCTTTGCACCGGCCGGCAGGTTTCAAATCTTTATTGCGCCGTGGCAGATTCGTCCGGCCTGCTCTTTCCCCTGGCTGCCAAGCCCAACCCATCCATGAAAAGCAATCCATCCGGCGGACTCGTTTATTCCACTGACGGGGGACGTATGTGCCCCGACTGCCGCAAGCCCGTGGCGGGCTGTGTGTGCCGTCAACTCAAGGCCCTGGCAACGACTGGCGGAAAGTCCGGCGGTGTGGCCTATGTTTCCAGGGAGACCAAAGGCCGTGGCGGGAAAAGCGTGACCGTGGTGAAGGGGCTGGCGCTGGATGCGATGGCCCTGGCCCAGCTGGGCAAGCAGCTCAAGACCGCGTGCGGCTCAGGCGGCACGGTGAAGGACGGTGTGATTGAGGTGCAGGGCGAGCATTGCGACCTGGTCATGCAGGCGCTGAAGAAGCAGGGATATGTCGTCAAGCGGAGCGGTGGTTAGTGAACTCCGAAGACCTACAGCTCCTGCTGACCCGCGAAATGCCCTACGGCAAGTACAAGGGGCGGCTGATTGCCGACTTGCCTGGCAACTACCTCAACTGGTTTGCCCGTGAAGGTTTTCCGAAGGGCGAGATTGGTCGCCTGCTGGCGCTGATGCACGAAATCGACCACAACGGCCTGTCGTCCCTGCTGGATCCGCTTCGCAAGCGATAGGGTTTATTGAAATGAATTCCGGAGGCGGCCTGCAAGGCACAGCCCTCCCGGAACGTCCTTCGCAATCGCCTTACTTTTTCATCTCGTCCTTGGCCATGGCGTCTTTACCCATAGCATCTTTACCCATAGCGTCTTTTTTCATGCCGTCCTTGGCCATGCCGGCTTTGGCCATGTGATCCTTTTTCATGGCATCTTTCTTCATGCCATCTTTTTTCATCGCGTCCTTTGACATGGTGTCTTTAGCCATCGTGTCTTTTGCCATGGCGTCCTTCGACATCGCATCTTTGCCCATCGCATCCTTTTTCATGGCGTCCTGTGCCATGACGCTAGCGCCGGCGAAAAGCATGCAGGCAGACAGGAGGGCGGCGGTCAGTGTTTTCATGGTTGTTTTCCTTGGTGGTGATGAATCAGTTGTTGAATAAAACGGCAATGCTGAAGTCGATGATTCAGCTATTGCCGGCGTTGCAGGGTCTCTGAGCAGGCTCAGCTACCTCCGAACCAGTTGTAGCCCTGGTCTTCCCAGTAGCCGCCAGGGTAGGTGTTGGTGACGAAAATCGCCTGGATATGTTTGGGATTCTTGTAGCCCAGCTTGGTGGGCATGCGCAGCTTCATCGGAAAGCCGTATTTGGGGGGTAACGGCTGCCCGTCGTAGGTGAGCGCCAGCACGGTTTGCGGGTGCAAGGCGGTTGGCATGTCGATGCTGGTGAAGTAGTCGTCGGCGCACTTGAAACCAACGTATTTGGCAGTCAGGTCCGCACCGACCCGGCGCAGAAAGCTGGCAAACGGCACACCGCCCCATTTGCCGATCGCGCTCCAGCCTTCGACGCAGATGTGGCGGGTGACCTGGTCAACCTGCGGCATGGCGCGCAGCTCCGGAAGCGCCCATTTGCGCTTGTCGGCGACGAGGCCGGTGACCTCCAGGCGGTAGCTGCCTTCCTCGATCTGGCGCACTTCGCTCTCGCTGTAGTAGGCATTGAAGGGGAAGGGGCGCGTGATCATCGAGTCGGGGTAGGTGGGGGCCAGGCGGTTGGGGTCAAACAGCCAGCCCTGCACCTTGTCATTCATGCGGGAAATCCGCATCAATGCCGTGTCAATGCTGGCTTCATCCACCAGCGTGCAACCCGTGAGCATGGACAGGCCGCCAAGCGTGAGCGAGCGGCGCAGGAAGTCGCGGCGGGCGGGCTCGCTGATGCGGGCGGCATGGCTGATGCGGCTCACGGCTTCCTTGAGCACGGCATCGCCGTCAATGGCCAGGCGGGGAGGGGGTTTGATCATCATGTCAGGCTCCTTAGCGGCCGCGAACCATGTACAGCAGCGTGCGCGGCACCAGCGCCACCATCACCAGGTGAACCGCCACAAACGCGGCCAGTGCGGCCATGGCAAAAAAGTGCACCAGCCGGGCGCCTTCGTAGCCGCCCATCAGTTCGCGCAGCAGGGGGAATTGCACCGATTTCCAGAGCACCAGGCCAGAGATCACCAGCAGGACGGTGTCGACCATCACAAACAGGTAGGCCAGGCGCTGCACCATGTTGTAATGCCGCGGGTCGGCATGGGCGAGCCGGCCCTTGAGCGCGGCCTGCAAATCGGCCAGCAGGGCGCGGGGAGAGAGCGGAAAGAACTTGCGCAGCAGGCGGCCGGTGGCGAGGTTGAAGGCCAGGTAAAGCAGGCCATTGACGCCCAGCACCCACATGGCGGCAAAGTGCCACTGGAGGGCGCCCCCCAGCCAGCCGCCCAGCGTGATGTCTTTCGGAATTGTGAAGCCCAGGAAGGCGGTGGCGTTGTAGATTCTCCAGCCGCTCATCATCAGGACCACGACCGCGAGGGCGTTGAGCCAGTGCATGGCCCGCAACCACCCGGGGTGAATCACCTGCTTGCCGGTATCCATCATGTGCTCCTCATTCGCCAACAAAGCCTGGGACTCCCAGGGTTTCCGCGGCAGTTTTGCTGCGTGTTGACGATTGGTCGGGCGGTGCGCCGGTTTCTTACAACCGGTTGGGATTCATGGAAAACCCGTAGATGGGTTTGAGGTGCCCCGCGAGGGGCCAGGCCCTGTTGGGGAAAGGACTGCAGGAGGACTACTGGACTTTGCCGAGGAAGCGGCGCGTGGGCTCTTACTGCGGCCGGTCGAAGATGGCGGCTGCCTTCCTAAAAGAAGAAAGGCGAATGTTTTAAATCACCGCACGCAATCAAATCCAAACTGGTTGCTGGCGGGCTTGCTGGTCAGCCTGGCATGCAGACCGCGCTTCTGGCATTCGGCTTCAGCAATGTCCTGAGCGTTCGCAACGTCCTGGCGCCGCGCCTGCACGATGATGGTCTTTTCGTTCGCGCTGATCAGTTCGGCGGCGCAGCCCGTCATCAGGACGCAAACCAGCAGCAGAAGTTTTTTCATGGATCGTTTCCTTGGTGAAGCGCTGGGTTAAGGGGTTACGGGGTTACAGGACCTTGCTGAGGAACCTGCGCGTGCGCTCTTCCTGCGGCTGGTCGAAGATGGCGGCGGGTGTGCCTTCCTCCACCACCAGTCCCTCATCAATGAAGATGACCCGGTCCGCCACCTGGCGGGCAAAGCCCATCTCGTGGGTGACGACGACCATGGTCATGCCCTCCTCGGCCAGGGCCTGCATGACGTTGAGCACCTCCCCGACCATCTCCGGGTCCAGCGCCGAGGTCGGCTCGTCAAACAGCATGATGCGCGGCTGCATCGCCAGCGCCCGGGCAATCGCCACGCGCTGCTGCTGCCCGCCCGAGAGCTGGTTCGGGTAGGCATTGATCTTGTCCAGCAGGCCCACCTTCACCAGCAGCTCGCTGGCGCGGTTRCGCGCYTCCAGCGCGGTCAGCCCGCGCACCTTGGTCGGCGCCAGCGTGATGTTCTCCAGCACCGTCTTGTGCGGAAACAGGTTGAAACGCTGGAACACCATGCCGATTTCCGCGCGCAGCGCATCCACATCCGTGGCSGGCTCATGYACCGACACGCCATGCACCAGCACCTCGCCGCCGCTGGCGTCCTCCAGGCCATTGAGACAGCGCAGGAAGGTGCTCTTGCCCGAGCCCGACGGCCCGATCACGCACACCACCTCCGACGCCTTGATGCTGCAGTCAATGCCGCGCAGCACCGGCAGATGGCCAAACTGCTTGGTCAGCCGGTTAACGCGAATCACCTCGTCCATAGCGAGCCTCCAGTCTCTTCACAAGGTAAGCAAGGCCCAGCGTCAGCACCCAGTACATGAGCGAAATCGTGAGGTAGGGCTCCCAGTAGCGCGAATAGGCGCCGGCCACCGTGCGCGCGGCATACGCCAGCTCGGCCAGGCCAATGGCCGAGATCAGCGACGAGTCTTTCAGCAGCGAAATCGCRTTGTTGCCCAGCGGCGGCAGCATGCGGCGAAACGCCTGCGGCAGCACCACGTGGTACATGGTGCGCGGAAACGGCATGCCCAGCGAGCGCGCGGCCTCCACCTGGCCCTTGTCRATCGACTGGATGCCGGCGCGAAAGATCTCCGAGATGTAGGCGCCCGCGTTCAGCGTCAGCGCCACGACGCCCGACAGGAAGGCGCCGTAGTTCTGCTTGATGTGGCGCGCGTTCTCGCCCGAAATCAGCAGGCCGTCGGCCGGGTTGATGAACAGCGGCAGCACCGCAAAATGGATCAGCAGGATCTGCACAAACAGCGGCGTGCCGCGGAAAAAGCTGACATACACGGTGGACGGCCAGCGCAGGGCGTACTGGCACAGCTGGCGGGCMGGCGCGTGGCGCGCCTGCGCCAGGCGCGCCATGCCGATGGCCAGGCCGAGCGCCGTGCCCTGCACGATGCAGATCAGCGTGACGGTGATGGTCATCTGCAGGCCGCGCCAGAACAGCACGGCGTATTCTGAAATGATGTCGGCGCGAAACCAGCCGAACCAGAGGACTTGCTCCATACAGGAAAARGCGTGAACCCAGTCGTTGCCGGCGCTTATTGGGCCGGCAGCACGGGGGCCTCAGCCTGGAACCACTTCTTGTAGATCTGGGCATAGCTGCCGTCGGCCTTCACCGCGGCCAGGCCGGCRTTGAGCTTGTCCAGCAAGGCCTTGTTGCCCTGCTTGACGACGATGCCGAAGTACTCCTTGGGAAAGGCCGGGTCGCTCACGGTCTTGAGCTGCTTGTGCTCCTGGGCGCGAAAGGCGATGACGCCGTTGTCGCCGATGGCCGCATCCAGGCCGTTGTTGGCCAGCTCGGAGATCACCACGGGGGTGCTCTCGAAGCGGCGGATGTCGGGGTTGGTCTTGCCGAACTCGCGCGAGGCCATGTCGTCGCCGGTGCTGCCGTTGACCACGCCGATCTTCTTGCCGGCCAGGTCTTTCAGGCTTTTGGCGGGGCTGTTGCTGTGCACGGCAATSAGCTGGCGCGCCTCRAAGTAGGGGCTGGTGAAGTCRTASGACTGCTTGCGCTTGTCGTTGATGGTGACGCCGGAGATCACGAGGTCGAGGTCGCCGTTGTTCAGGGCCGCGAAGATGCCGCTCCAGGGGGTGTTGACGATCTTGATTTTGAGGCCCGCCTTCTGGGCGATGGCCTTGATCATGTCCACGTCGTAGCCGACGATGTCCTTGCTCGGGCTTTCGTAGGCAAACGGCCGGTAGGTGGCGCTGGAGCCGACTACCAGTTCCTGGCTTTGGGCGCTGCTGAGACCTGAGGCAAACAGCGCAAGGGTGGTGAAGGCAAGACTGGCTAGGCGTTTCAAGCTCATGAAGTTCTCCGGTGAATAAAAATAGTTAGTGTCAACGTGGGATAAAAACAAAACCTGGCATGCGGCGGCCGGTCAGGCCGCTGCTACCCGTTGCCGGGCACTCTCAATGGCGCTGGTGACTGCAGCGGGTGCAGTCCCCCCGACATGATTTCTGGCCAGAACCGAACCCTCCAGCGTCACCGACTGGAAGACGTCGGCCTCAATGACGGGGGAAAACTGGCGCAATTCCTCGAGGGTCAGCTGGCTCAAATCCTTGCCGGATTCGATGCAGCGGCGAACCGTCAGCGCCACCACTTCATGCGCTTCGCGAAAAGGCAATCCCCGGCGGACCAGGTAGTCGGCCAGGTCGGTCGCGGTCGAAAACCCGGCGCCGGCGGCCGCGCGCATGCGCTCCTGGTTGACGCCCAGCGAAGGCAGCAGGCGGCTGAACACCCGGACCGAGCTGCGCACGGTCTCGAGCGTGTCGACCAGCGGCTGCTTGGACTCCTGGTTGTCCTTGTTGTAGGCCAGGGGCTGGGATTTCATCACGGCCAGCACGCTGGCCAGGTTGCCGAACACCCGGCCGGCCTTGCCGCGCGCCAGCTCTGGAATGTCGGGGTTTTTCTTCTGCGGCATGATGGACGAGCCGGTGCAGAAACGGTCTCCGATTTCGATGAAGCCGATCAGCGGGTTGGACCAGAACACCAGCTCTTCCGACAGCCGCGACAAATGCATCATGATTTGTGCGCCGGCACTGCAGGCGTCAATCACGAAATCCCGGTCCGACACCGCATCCAGCGAGTTCCGGCAGACCCCGGCAAAGCCCAGCCGCCCGGCGACGAAATGGCGGTCAATCGGGAAGGAGGTGCCGGCCAGCGCGGCCGCCCCCAATGGCAGCTCGTTCAGGCGCTCACGCGCCTGGCGCACGCGCTGGATGTCGCGCAGGAACATTTCGACATAGGCCATGAGGTGGTGGCCAAACGTCACCGGCTGCGCAATCTGCAGATGGGTGCAGCCCGGCATGATGGTGGCGGCATGCGTGCGAGCCAGGTCCAGCGCCACGGTGACCAGTTCCTTGAGTTCGTCGCACAGGCCATCAAGTTCATGGCGGGTGTACAGGCGCAGGTCGGTGGCCACCTGGTCGTTGCGTGAGCGCGCGGTGTGAAGCCGCTTGCCGGCATCGCCGATCAGCTGCGTCAGGCGGTGCTCGATGTTCATGTGCACGTCTTCACGGTCCTTGGCCCAGGGGAACACGCCTTCCCTGATTTCCTGGCGGATACTGGCCATGCCCCGCTGGATGTCGGCCAGGTCCTGCCCGGACAGCACGCCGATGCTGGCCAGCATTTCGGCATGGGCCAGGGAGCCGTCAATGTCCACGCCGGCCAGGCGGATGTCGATGTCCAGGCATTGCTGGTAGTCGGTCAGCAGCTCGTCCATCGGCGCGGCAAAGCGCCCGGACCAGGCCTCAGTTTTTGCTTCTGCAAACATGTCGCTTTTGTCTCCTCTTTTTCTCGGTTTGTTCTCTGTTTGTTCTCTGTTTGTTCTTTGTGTGTGGGTTGCTGTGTCGCCAGGGGCCTTGAGTTATGTCAGAGCCCGGCGGCGGGCGTCTGCCGCATCAGGGTGGACTTGCCGAACAGGCTCTCGATCAGGTCCACCGCCAGTTCGGCGGTCTGGTTCCTCACATCGAGCGCCGGGTTCAACTCGACCAGGTCGACCGAGCCGAGGTAGCCGGTGTCGGCAATCATTTCCATGCACAGCTGGGTCTCGCGGTAGGTGGGCCCGCCGCGCACGGCGGTGCCGACGCCGGGCGCAATCTCCGGATCCATGCAGTCCATGTCAAAGCTGACGTGCAGGTGGGTGTTGCTGTCCACGCCCGCTAGCGCCTGCTCCATCGTTGCGCGCATGCCAAATTCGTCGATGTAGCGCATGTCAAAAACTTCAAACCCCAGTTCGGTGACAAAGGCGCGCTCTTCGGCGTCGACGCTGCGCACGCCGATCTGGCGCAGCTCGCGTGCCTGCAGGGCGACCTCGCCGCCCAGGTGGGTGAGCGCTTCGGGCCCGTGGCCCAGCAGGCAGGCCACAGGCATGCCGTGGATGTTGCCGCTGGGCGTGATGTGGGCGGTGTTGGTGTCTGCGTGGGCGTCAAACCACAGCACGCGCAGCTGCTTGCCGGCGGCCTTGCAGTGGCGTGCCACGGCGCTGATGGAGCCGATGGCCAGGCAGTGGTCGCCGCCCAGCAGCACCGGCAGCTGGCCGGCCGCCAGCGCGTCGTTCACGGCGGTGTAGATGGACTGGTTCCAGGCAATCACTTCAGGCAGGTGGCGAAAGCCGTCCCGTGGCGGCTCCCAGGGGTTGGGGGGGCCGGCCAGGTTGCCGCTGTCAATGACGTGCAGCTGGCGATCGCGCAGCGCCTGCGGCAGGCCGGCGACCCGCAGGGCGTCGGGCCCCAGGCCCGCGCCGCGCACACTGGCGCCAATATCGGTGGGCGCACCGATCAGGTGGATGGTTTTCACAATGGATTTCTGCGGTTCGATCAGCAGGCCGCCGCAGCGCTGCGGTTCGGGGTGCCTGCGGTGACGGGGTCGGGGGCCGGTGCGGGCGCGGTACGGGCCATGCCCATGCCATAGAGGTCTTTCGGGTCCATTAGTTCGGGAATCAGGTCGAGCACCCGCGAAGTGTCTTTCAGCACATGTTTTTCCAGGTAACGCATGGCGGAGAAGTCTTCGAGCGCAAAGCCCACCGAGTCAAAGACCGTGACCTGGGCGGCATCGGTGCGCACGGTCGCCTGCCCGTTCAGCACCTGCCACAGCTCGGTCACCGCAAAGTCCGGCGGCATCTGCTGCAGCTCGCCTTCGATGCGTGACTGGGGTTCGTACTCCACCACCACTTTGGCGGCGTAAAGAATGTCGGCGTGCAACTCGGTCTTGCCCGGGCAGTCGCCGCCCACGGCGTTGATGTGCATGCCGGGCTCTATCATTTCGGGCGTCAGGATCAGGGCGTTGGTTTTGTCAGCCGTCACGGTGGTCACGATGTCGGCGCCGCGGACCGCGTCGGCGATCGAGCTGGCGCGGTAGATACGCAGCCTGGGGTAGGCGAGCAGGTTGCGGACCAGCTTGTCGGTGGCCTGCGGATCCACGTCATAGACCCGCAGTTCTTCGATGCCCATGAGGCAGTGAAAGCCGATGGCCTGGAACTCGCTTTGCGCGCCATTGCCAATCAGGGCCATGCAGCGGCTGTCGGGCCGGGCCAGATGCTGGGCGGCCAGCACCGAGGTGGCGGCCGTGCGCAGCGCCGTGGTCAGCGTCAGTTCAGACAGGATGCGCGGGTAGCCGGTGTCCACGTCCGACAGCACGCCAAACGCCGTGACGGTCAGCAGGCCGTCGCGGGTGTTTTGCGGGTGGCCGTTGACGTATTTGAAGGCGTACTGGCGGCCATCGGAAATCGGCATCAGCTCGATCACGCCGATCGGCGAGTGGCTGGCCACGCGGGCCGTCTTGTCGAACTGCGGCCAGCGCCGGAAATCCTCGTCAATCATGCGCACCAATTCGCCGATGGCACCTTCGGGGCGGGTTGTCGCCAGGTGCTCCTGCAAATCATTCGTACCAATAAAAGCAACCATCATTTTCTTTCTTTGTCAGGCAAACCACCCGGCTGCGGGCACTTTTGTACAGGGCCCGCCTGGCGGGTGGCGATACACAATCTTAGGTCGGATGGCTGGAAATTTGATTTCCTATTGATGCGTGTTTATGATGATTTAAGAAATAAAATTTCATAAAAATCAAAATTACCATTCCGGAGTGATTGATGGACGCCTACGATAGAAATATTCTGAAATGGCTGCAGGACGACGGCCGGATGAGCAATGTGGAGCTGGCCGAGCGCATTCACCTGTCGGCACCGCAAACCCTGCGGCGCGTGCGTACGCTGGAAGAGAAAGGCGTGATCCGCCGCTATGCCGCCCTGGTGTCGCCTGCGGCCATCGGGCTGGAGGTCACGGCCTTTGTGAGCCTGTCGCTGGACCGCGAGCAGTTTCGCAATGTGCGCGAGGTCGAGCGCAATGTGATGGCTTTCTCAGAAATCGTCGAATGCCACACCATCTCCGGCGACTTTGACTACCTGCTCAAGGTGGTGGCGGCCGACCTGAAAAGCCTGTCCCTGTTCCTGACGGATCGCCTGATGCAGGTGCCGGGTGTTTCCGGAGTGCGATCGATGATTTGCATGGAAGAAATCAAGTCGCAAAGCAGCCTGCCGACCTGACGCCAGGACGTCAGGACGTCAGGATGCATACGGTGCATGCTTCGCCGGTTTGGGCGTTCGGTGGTTTGATTTATTCATCATATTGTTAAAAATACAGTGAAAAATTAATCAAAAAACGATTCAACATCGAGTATCTAGCAAATATTTCGAGGTTTCCATGCGTTTACCTTTTCCCTACCGGCCCGAAGCCGACATCGTCTCCCACCGTCTGGACGCCTTGAGCGGGGTGCTGGACTGGCCCGCTGCGGCACAAGCCGCCCGCCCCTGGGTGCAAGCCGTGCGCGAGAACCCGCCGCCGTTCTGGGCCATGGAGAGTTTGCTCAAGGAGTACCCGATCTCCAGCGCCGAAGGGCTAGCCCTGATGCGCCTGGCCGAGGCGCTGCTGCGCGTGCCCGATGCCGAGACCGCGATCGCCCTCACGGCCGATCAGCTGGGCCGCGCCGACTTCGAAGGGGCGGGCGACTCGACGCTGGCACGCCTGTCGTCCACCGCGATTGCCTTGTCCAAGAAGTTTTTGCCGCATTCGCAGGCGGGCGCAGGGCGCACGGATGTGGAACCCGGCCTCATGGGCAAGCTCGGTGCGCGCACGGTCGTGGCCGCCACCTTGCGGGCGGTGCAGCTGCTGGGCCACCAGTTTGTGCTGGGGCAGACCATTGGCGATGCCATGGCCGAAGCCGATGGCGCCCGCAAGAAAATAGCCAACCTGCGCTTCAGCTACGACATGCTGGGCGAGGGCGCGCGCACCGATGCCGACGCGCTGCGCTACCTCGACAGCTACACGCAAGCCATCCAATCAATTGCTGTCAAGGCCCATAAATCGGGCGCCTGTGAGAAAAACGACGGGATTTCCATCAAGCTCAGCGCGCTGCACCCGCGCTACGAAGACGCCCAGCGCGAGCGCGTGCTGGCGGAACTGGTGCCGCGTGTCTGGGGCTTGTGCGAGTTGTCGGCCCAGGCCAACATCAACCTCACGATAGACGCTGAAGAGGTCGACCGGCTGGAATTGTCGCTCGCCGTGTTCGAAGCGCTCGCCGCGCGGGTGGCGCAGCATCATCCGCAGTGGCAGGGCTTTGGCCTGGCCATGCAGGCCTACCAGACGCGCGCGCTGGAGCTGATCGAACACATTGCCGCCATTGGCCGCAAATACAAATTGCGCCTGATGTGCCGCCTGGTCAAGGGCGCCTACTGGGATTCGGAAATCAAGCGCGCACAGGAGCAGGGCCTGCCGCACTACCCGGTGTTCACCCACAAGCACCACACCGATGTCAGCTACCTGGCCTGCGCCCGCGCGCTGCTGGACGCGCCCGACGCGATCTACCCGCAGTTCGCCACCCACAATGCCGCCACGATTGCCGCGATTTTGCAAATGGCAGCGCGCAGCGTGAAGGCGGCATCGCCGGCGGTGGGCATGGCGCCCCAGTTTGAGTTGCAGCGCCTGCACGGCATGGGCGAGGGCGTATACCGCGAAGTGCTGAAGAACCCGCTGATCAGCTGCCGCGTCTACGCGCCCGTCGGTGCGCACCGCGATCTGCTGGCCTACCTGGTGCGCCGCCTGCTGGAAAACGGCGCCAATTCCTCTTTTGTGCACCAGCTGGCTGACGAGTCGGTGGGTATGGGCGAGTTGCTGATCTCGCCGCTGCGGCTGGAGCCTGAGTCGTCTTTGCCGCTGCCGCTCGCCCTGTATGGCCCGAGCCGGAAAAACAGCGCGGGGCTGGACTTGACGGTGGAAAGCATGCGCGCGCCGCTGCTTGACGCCTTTGAAGCTGTGCAGGTTCCCAAAGTGCCGGAATTCGATGCCAGGCTGGCTGCCAGTGCGGTCGCTACGGGAGTAAGCAGCTATCAAAAATGGAGCAAGGTGGAGGTGGCCGAACGCGCCGCCATCCTGCGCCACGCCGCCGATGTGCTGCAGCAGCAGATGCCGAAGTTCTGCGCGCTGCTGGTGAAGGAAGCGTTCAAAACCTGGGGCGACGCCGTGTCCGAGGTGCGCGAGGCGGTGGATTTCCTGCGTTACTACGCCAATGAAGCCGAGCGCATCATGGCGCCTGTCGCGCTGCCGGGGCCGACCGGCGAGACCAATGAACTGCGCCTGACGGCGCGCGGCGCCTGGGTCTGCATCAGCCCCTGGAATTTCCCGCTGGCGATTTTTGCCGGCCAGGTCGCTGCCGCGCTGGCCACCGGCAACGCCGTGCTGGCCAAGCCCGCCGAGCAAACGCCGGGTGTGGCCTGGGAGGCGGTGAAACTGCTGCATGCGGCTGGCGTGCCCGAAGGCGCACTGCAGCTGCTGCACGGCCCAGGCGAAACCGTGGGCGCCGCGCTGGTGGCAGCAAAGCAGGTGGCGGGCGTGGTGTTCACCGGCTCCACCCAGGTCGCCAAAATCATCAACCGGGCACTGGCCGCCAAGGACGGCCCCATCGTGCCGCTGATCGCCGAGACCGGCGGCATCAACGCCATGCTGGTCGACAGCACCGCGCTGCCCGAGCAGGTGGCCGATGCGGTGGTGCAAAGCGCGTTTCGCAGCGCCGGCCAGCGCTGCTCGGCGCTGCGCCTGCTGTGCGTGCACGAAGGCATTGCCGACGGCGTGATTGAAATGATCGAGGGCGCGGCGCAGGAACTGGTGGTGGGCAACCCGGCCGAGCTGGCCACCGACGTCGGCCCGGTGATTGACCGTGAAGCCTTCGACAACATCCAGCGGCATCTGACGCGCCTGGGTTCAAGCTCAAAAGTGCTGGTGGCGCGCAAGGAAAATGGAGGGGATGCCCACGATTTGATGGCGAACAGCATCACGCCTGCGGCGTTTGAGGTCAACAGCCTGGCCGAGGTCAAGGACGAAATCTTCGGCCCGGTGCTGCAGATCGTGCGCTGGGGCAGCGGCGAACTGAAAAGCCCGGAAGCCGTCATCGAACAGATCAACGCCCTCGGCTACGGCCTCACGCTGGGCCTCCAGACCCGCATCGACTCGCGCGCGCAGGCCCTGGCCGCTGGCGCGCATGTGGGCAACATCTATGTCAACCGCAACATGATTGGCGCGGTGGTGGGTGTGCAGCCGTTCGGAGGCGAAGGCCTCAGCGGCACCGGCCCGAAAGCCGGCGGGCCGCACTACCTGTACCGTTTTTGCGCCGAGCAGACCGTGACCGTCAACACCACGGCGGCAGGTGGAAACGCAGCTTTGCTGGCGGGGTGAGCGAGCCATCAACGGGTGAGGTGAAGAGTGGCTAAGACTTGCTAAGAGTGGCTAAAAGTTCGCCTTGGGATAAAGCTGCTCCTGTCGCGGACAGGTTGCGCAAATCTCAATCACCCCAGAGCCTGAACCCCCGTTCGGGCTGCGGGTCTCGCGCAAACCAGGTTTCGAACACGGGAATCGGCGCTTGCCGGATGGGCCGACGGTGGCGATACTTGAACTCAGGTGATTGAATTTTCCATGCGTTAGAGGTATTGGCAGTCAGGTATGTTGTGTCACCTCACCGCTCTGGCAAGTCAAGCCGGGAAAGAAGGAGTTCGATATGCAACTCATCACTGTGAAAATCGACAAGCCGGAAGCGACCAACTTCATTCTGGGGCAGACCCACTTCATCAAGTCCGTCGAGGACCTCCACGAAGCGCTGGTGGGCGCCGTGCCGGGCATCAAGTTTGGCCTGGCCTTTTGCGAAGCTTCCGGCAAATGCCTGGTGCGATGGTCGGGTACCGACCCCGCCATGGTCGAACTTGCCCGGAATAACGCAAAGACTCTTGCTGCGGGCCATTGCTTCATCATTTTCCTGGGGGAAGGCTTCTATCCGCTGAACGTGTTGAACACCGTCAAAATGGTGCCGGAGGTATGCCGCATTTTCTGCGCAACAGCCAATCCAACCGAAGTGATTCTTGCGGAGACGGAGCAGGGACGCGGTGTCCTGGGCGTGGTGGACGGCTTTCCAACCAAAGGGGTCGAGGACGAGGACGACATCAGCTGGCGCAAGAATCTGTTGCGGCAAATCGGTTACAAGCTTTGATTGAAGAGCCGGCGCGGCTGGAGGGGATCCGTAAATCATTGCCGGACTACCGGCTTCGGCGGCGTCGTTCGAACAATGGGAATGGGGTTGATTTGTCAGCCCGCTTGCATTCGGCGGCGCCGGCGACTAACGTAAGAGGGCAACGTGACTGGTTGCCCGTTTACTTCAAAGGAGCATGCATATGCCCAACACCACCTGGATCTTGGTCGCCAACGCAAGCACCGCCAAAATCTATGCCAACCACGGCACCAAGAAAGGACTCAAGATTCTGAAGGAGACCGAACACCCGGAGAGCCGGCAAAAAAACGCCGATCTGGTCACCGACCGCCCCGGACACATGCCGGGCATTGGCAACGGCCACGGTGCCTGCCAGCCCCAGACCGACCCCAAGCGCAACGCCGCGCAGCATTTCGCCCAGGAGTTGGCGCGCGAGTTCAACCATGGCCGCAGCACCAACCAGTTCGGGCGCGCCATCCTTATCGCCCCGCCCTCTTTCATGGGCCTGATCAACGACAAGCTGGACGGCCACACCGCCAACCTGGTCACCGACCGCTTCGAAAAGGATTACACCAAGGCCAGCGAAAAAGAACTCGCCGGACATCTGGAGTCCTGCATCTATCTTTGACCGGCGGATGATCCCGCCGCACCTCTAACCCCAATACACGTCGGTTAACGTCCATTCTGGGGTATCCAGTCACTTTCCATGACAGGAGAGCCGATGGCGCGTGGCCAGCCTGGCAGCACCATGGATGTGGCCGACGAGCAGGCCAACGATGAAGTCTTCGGCCGCTCCGGCGCAAGGTCACTCAGCTGTGGGCGGGATGGTGCGCTCTCCACTCCTTGAATTTGTCGTAGACGACGCGTTCCAGCGCCCACAGCGACATCGCGGCGACCAGCAAGCCGATGGCCAGCGCGTTGATCATGGCGTTTTGATGATCCGCATAACCCCAGACCCACGGCGAGATCATCAGCCCGATGCCCAGCAGGGCATTGCCCCAGTCATCAATCTGGGTTGTTAAAAAGAGGTCTTCAGAGGCCAGAAGGATGATGCCAACGCCGACCACCACAGCGCACCAGGCCGCCGCTACCGGCAAGCCCAGCGCCCAGGGCGAAATGCATAGCCAGAGACCGGCGGCGATTTCCAGTCTGTCCTGCCAACGATTGAGGGTATCCATGACAACCTCCACATCAAAGCTTGGGAATCTTCAGTGTAGAACTACTGTAAGAATAAGCAACAAGAGGCGCCGAACCCGCGGCTGACGCTGCGTTGCAGTCCGTTCCCCGAGAACGTAGTGAGACGGTGAGCGTAGGGACCGGTATCAGCCCTGCCGTGCGGCGCCATGGCGCATGGGGTCAGGTTGCCGCGCTCCGCATAAAGGCCTCGAACTCGGCAATGGGGAGTGGCGGGCAGAACAGGTAGCCCTGGTAGTAGCCGCAACCCTGCTCGGCCAGAAAGCTGCGCTGTGCCTCGGTCTCGACGCCTTCGGCAATCACATCGAGTCCCAGGCTTTGCGCCAGTGAAATGATGGCGCTGCAGATGGCGGCGTCGTTCGGGTCGCTGAAGACGTCCGCAATGAAGCTTTTGTCGATCTTCAATTGGTCCAGCGGCAGCCGTTTGAGGTAGGACAGCGAGGAGTAGCCCATGCCGAAGTCGTCCAGCGCCAGGGTCACGCCCAGCGCCTTGAGTGTGCCCATCTTGGCGATGGCGATTTCCATGCGGTCGGCCAGCAGGCTCTCCGTCAGCTCGAGCTTGAGGTTGTGGGGCCGGATGCCGGTCTGTTTGATCGCGGCCATCACCATGTCCACGAAGTCGGGGTGGCGAAACTGCCGCACGCTGACGTTGACGGCAATGCTCAGGCCTGCCGTTTCAGGCCGTTTCTGCCAGGCCGCCAGCTGCAGGCAGGCTTGCTCCAGCACCCATTGACCCAGCGGCAGGATCAGGCCCGTTTCTTCGGCCACCGGAATGAAGTCCGCGGGGCTCACCATGCCGCGCTGCGGATGCTTCCAGCGCAGCAAGGCTTCCACGCCGGTGATGCGCTGCTCGCGGTCGACCTGCGGCTGGTAGTGGACCAGGAACTGGTGCTCCCGCAGGCCCGCGCGCAGGTCGGTGCTCAGGGCGGCGTTGGCGCTGACGGAAGCCTGCATGTCCGGATCAAAAAAGCAGACCGTGTTGCGGCCCATGGTCTTGGCCTGATACATCGCCAGATCGGCCTGCTTGAGCAGTTCGCTGACGCTGCCCTGCAGCATGTTGAAGGGGGTCACGCCGATACTGGAGGTGCTGTAATGCTGGTAGCCCGCGAGGTCGTACGGTTCTCGCAGGGTGGCCAGCACTTTTTCGGCGACGATCTGGGCTTTGCGGGTCGCAGTTTCGGGGTGTGTGCCCAGGTCCTGCAGCATCACCACGAACTCGTCGCCACCCAGGCGCGCCACGGTGTCGAGCTTGCGCACGCAGCCCTTCAGGCGTACGGCCACCTTCTGCAGCAGCAGGTCACCCTTGGAGTGCCCCAGGGTGTCGTTGAGGATCTTGAAGTTGTCCAGGTCGATGAACATCAGCACGCCTTCCTGCCGGGTAAGGGCGCAGTCTTCCAGCGCCTGTTCAAGCCGGTCCAGCAGCAACTGGCGGTTGGGCAACTCCGTCAGGGGGTCGTAGAAGGCGAGATGATGGATCTTCTCGTCGGCCGCCTTGCGCTGGGTGATGTCGCGGCCCACGGCAACCCAGTGGGTCAGCTCGCCGGTTTTGGCCGCCACCGACACGATTTCCAGGTCCACCCAGAACGACCCGCCGTCCTTGCGGTAGATCATCAGTTCGCCGCGCGCCTGTTTCCATTGCCGCAGCGCGCCGAAGATGCGGGCAAGCTCGTCCTCCCGCGTCTCGGGCCCCTGCAGCATGCCCGGCATCCGGCTCAGCACCTCCTCGCGCGTATAGCCGGTATGCCGCTCGAAGGCGTCATTGACGAAGACGATCTGCGGCCCCGACCCATGGCGCGGCGACGCCTCGACGATGACCACAATGTCGTTCAGCCGCGCGATGCCGGTTTCCAGCAGCATCAACTGCTCCTGGGAATTGCGCCGCTCGCTGACGTCGCGAAAGTAGACTGCCAGGCCTTCGGCAAACGGATAGGCGCGCACTTCCAGCCATTTGCCGAGCGGCGGGTAGAAATCCTCGAACTCCACCTGACGATTCCTGGCCAGCGCCTGCTGGATGTGCTGGCGCAGCCGTCCGCTCACCTCCTCGCCGAAATCCTGCCAGATTTCCTGGCCCAGCAACTCGGCGGTCGAGCGCTGCAGCAGCCGCTCGCTCTCCTGATTGAGGTAGGTGAAGCGGCCCTCGCGGTCCAGTGTGACAAAAGCCTCGGTGATGCTGGCCAACGTGGTGGTCAGGCGCATGGCCAGGCGCAGGGTTTCCTCCTGCGCCTGTTTCCGGGCGTTGATGTCCTGCAGGGCGCCCTGGATACGGGCGACCGTTCCGTTGGCGCTGCGGACTACTTCGCCAATCATCCGCACCCACCGGCGCCCGTCCTGCGCGGTCAGCAACTGGGCTTCCTCGTCGAAGGGCGTCGCGTTACGCGCGCATTCCGTGATGACCTGGCGGAGTCTGGCGCGCGATTCTGGGGCGCAGCGGCGCAGCAGCTCCTCGAGCGTGCCCGGCATGGCCGCGCCGGTGCCGAGCATGGCGGCGAACTCGGGGGACAAGGTCAGGCGGCCGTCTGCGAGGTCCATCGACCAGCTGCTCATCTGGGCGGTGCGCATGGCGATGTGCAGGCGCCTTTGGCTTTGCTGTTGCTGCTCGGTGCTATGGTCCGCCAGGAGCCGGTGCTGGCGCCTCAGCTCCAGTTGCGCCACCACCTGCCGGCCCAGGATGTCGAGGGCGCTCAGGTCCGCGTCCCGGCACGTGCGGACAGCCGGGTCCATGACGGCCAGCACCCCCAGTGGCGTGCCATCGGCCGCTATGAGTGGGACCGCCGCGAAAAAGCGCAGGCCTGCAGGGCCGGCCACCATCGGGTGGCGGGACAGCTCTGGGTCCGCTGCGGCGTCGGGAATCGTCAGGGGCTTCCCGCCAGGCTGCAGAACCCGGGCGTAAAAATCGGTCAAGCCGGCCGCCACCTCTACCTCTGGAAGGCCCACCGACCATGAGGACGGGGGCGTCTCTTCGTCCACCAGCTGCAGGACGGCCGCACGGGTTCCGCACAACTTCGCGGCCAGCTGCACCAGCCCGTCAAAGTCAGGTTCGGAGAGAGGCGTAACGCTGACGCCAGACGCTCCGGCCTCTGCTGCGCTGCGGGGGATGGCGGGCGGGTTGGAAGTCACAAGGCGTTCGCTCCAGTCAGTGGGTGCATAAACGGTGCATGATGGGCCTTGAAAAAACCATTGCCGACATGACCTGACTCAGTGCACTATTAGGTTCCAGCGACGCTGTACGTTCCATAGGGGAGCTGCCTCAGGAATATGTTGGATTGTTGTGTTAAATGTCACATGGCGTTAGCATTGTGCCGAGTATATTTAAAGCCAGGCTTTTTTGTAGACCCGGGCTGCCGGTAGAAAGTACAGGGAGAGATGCATCATGAATTCCATGCAGGATTTGCAGCAATGCCCTGATGTTGCCACACTGAAACCTGCTCTCCACGCCCTGTGCTCAAGATTTGGCCGCGTTGAAAGGCTGGACATCCTGACGGCCATGCATGAAGGCAAGCAGCAGGCCATCTGCTTCCTGCGCCTGGACTCCCCCGAAAATGAACAGGCCCTGATGAAGACGCTGGGCGTGGGAAAGTTCGGCGGCGAAGTGGTCTTCGTGGTTGATCTGGTTTCGCCGGACTCGCAGGAAGACTTCGGTCCCTCATCCCAGTGGGCTGACTCCGGCAACTTCTAGTTGAAGGGCCAGCACGCGCGCCTCGAATGCCATACCGGGTGCGCTACAGCAGCATCCTGCGAAAATTAATTTGGTTACCTCTCTTGCACAAGGGCGGATCTTTTTATTTTCTGCAGACGTACCATGCGTACTTTTTCAAGGAAGACACATGGCAACACCGTTTTTTGGCAAACGAGAAAATGAGACGTCTACCACGTCCCCCAATTTGCGTCATGGTGCACCCGGTTATGGAGCCGCAGGAAGCTCCAGCACATTGCAGTCTGCTTCCGCGGCTGCCAATCAGCAAAGCAATGCCAAACCTGTGAATGATCCTGCAGCCTCCACCAGCAAGGAAGGCGGCAGCAAGCTGACGGTCGGCCCCAATATCAAGCTCAAGGGCGTGGAAATCACCGACTGCGACACCCTGGTCGTGGAAGGCCTGGTCGAAGCGACCATGGATTCGCGCGTGATCCAGATTGCAGAGCAGGGCGCCTTCAAGGGCTCGGCCGAAATTGATGTCGCTGAAATTCGCGGCGAATTCAATGGCAACCTGACGGTGCGCCAGAAGCTGGTGATCTATTCGACCGGCAAGGTTACCGGCACCATTCGCTATGGCAAGCTGGTGGTCGAAGAAGGCGGACAGCTCTCGGGTGAGATCCAGTTCGGCGCCTCGGGCAGCAAGCCGGTGGCCGCGGCCAAGCCAGGTTTGCAGGCGGTATAAGACGAGAAAAGAAGCGCGGAAATTCAGCCTGAACCCTCGGGGCGTCCCGGAGGGGGCGGCTGGACAGCCGCGCCGGCAGCTTGCCCGCGAAGCCTAAAACCAGCGGAACGCCAGCGGTATCAGCAGGGAGGCAAGCACCACTTGCAGGCCCAGCGCCAGGCCGGCATAGGCGCCGGCATCGGCGTTGACTTGCAGGGCGCGCGCCGCGCCAATGCCATGGGACGCCGTGCCCAGGGCAAAGCCGCGTGCGGCCCATCCCGCCTGGTTCGTCGGTATGCGCAAGGCATCGAACAGGTACTTGCCGGCGAGCGCCCCGACCAGGCCGGTGATGACGGCAAACACGGCAGCGAGCGCCGGAATGCCGCCTATTTTTTCAGCGATACCCATGGCGACGGGTGCCGTCACGGACTTCGGCACCAGCGATAGCGCGACGTCCGCCGGCAGGTTCAAGGCCCACGCCAGCAGCAGCGCCGAGCCACTCGCGGCCATGCCGCCTGCCAGGGCGGCGAGCAGCAAGCGCCACCAGCGTCGACGCAGTTCCTCGCGCCGCTGCCAAAGCGGCCAGGCCAGCGCCACCACGGCCGGACCCAGCAGGAAATGGATGAATTGCGCGCCCGCGAAATAGCTGGGGTAGGGCACGCCAGTGAGCAGCAGGCCACTGGCTATGCACACCACCGTCCACAGCACCGGGTTAGCCCAGGGCGCATGCCCCAGGCGCGCGTACGCTGCCTGGGCCAGCACATACACCACCAGTGTTGCGGTCAGCCCGAACAGCGGCGTGGCCGAGAGATAGACCCACAACTCCACGAACTTAGGCATCCGGGCCTTCCTTGCCGAGGGGGTCGGTGCGGCCCTGCAGGAAATGCAGGCTCAAAACAGTCACCACCAGCCCGGCCAATGTGGACAGCACAACGACTGCCAGCATGCGCACGCCATACTGGCTGACCAGCGAAAGATGCGTCATCACACCCACGCCGACGGGTACAAAGAGTAACGAAAGGTGTGTCAGTAAAAAATCGGCGCATGCGGCAACAGGCTCGCGCACCACGCTCCACCGCAGCGCCAGGAGCAGCAGCATCATGCCAATGACAGGCCCCGGAAAGGGCAGGGACCATCCGCGCGTCATCAGCTCACCCACGGACTGAAGTGCGAGCAGCCAGGCCAGTCCGCGCAGGGCTTGCATGGTCGGTGCGTTTCCGCTTCCTTATTCCGAGTTGCCTGGTTGTCAGAAGCGCGGCAGGTCCGGATGCGCGATCTGGCCGCCCCGTACCAGCATTTTTCCGTACTCGGCGCAGCGGTTCAGGGTCGGAATCACCTTGCCGGGATTGAGCAGGCCCCTGGCGTCGAAGGCGCGCTTGACGCCAAACATCTGCTCGTTTTCTTCCGCGGAAAACTGCACGCACATGGAGTTGAGTTTCTCCACGCCAACGCCGTGCTCACCGGTGACGGTGCCGCCCATGGCGACGCTGGTTTCCAGGATGTCGGCGCCAAACAGCTCGCAGCGGTGCAATTGGTCCGGGTCATTGGCGTCAAAGAGGATCAGCGGATGCAGGTTGCCGTCGCCTGCATGGAACACGTTGGCGCAGCGGAGTTGGTATTTCTTTTCCATCTCGGCAATGGCCAGCAGGATGTCGGCCAGCCGTTTGCGCGGAATGGTGGAGTCCATGCACATGTAGTCGGGGCTGATGCGGCCAGACGCGGGGAAGGCATTCTTGCGGCCGCTCCAGAAGCGCAGGCGTTCGGCTTCATTCTGGCTCACGGCAATGGCGGTGGCGCCGCAGCGGCGCAGCACCTCGCTCATGCGGCCGATTTCTTCCTCGACCTCCTCGGGTGTGCCATCGCTCTCGCACAGCAAGATCGCCTCGGCCGTCAGGTCATAGCCGGCGTGCACAAAGTCTTCGACGGCGGCGGTCATGGGTTTGTCCATCATCTCCAGCCCGGCTGGAATGATGCCGGCTGCAATCACCGCCGCCACTGCGTCACCGGCCTTGCGCAGGTCGTCAAAGCTGGCCATGATGCAGCGCGCCAGTTGCGGTTTGGGAACGAGCTTGACGGTGACTTCGGTGGTCACGGCCAGCATGCCTTCGCTGCCGATGATGATGCTCAGCAGGTCGTAGCCCGACGCATCCAGGGCATCGCTGCCAAATTCGACTTCTTCGCCCGCGATGGTGAAGCCCCTGACCTTGAGCACGTTGTGCACGGTGAGACCGTATTTGAGGCAGTGCACGCCCCCGGAATTCTCGGCGACGTTGCCGCCGATGGTGCAGGCAATCTGGCTCGACGGGTCGGGTGCGTAATAGAGGCCGTAGGGCGCTGCCGCCTCGGAGATCGCCAGGTTGCGCACGCCGCCCTGCACGACGGCGGTGCGGCTGGTCGGGTCGAGCTTCAGGATTTTGTTGAACTTGGCCAGCGACAGCGTGACGCCCAGCCGGTGCGGCATGGCGCCGCCGCTCAGGCCCGTGCCGGCGCCGCGCGCCACCACGGGCACATCAAGGCCGTGGCAGGCTTTCAGCACGGCCTGCACCTGGGCATAGGTTTCGGGCAGGGCCACCACCAGTGGTCGCTGCCGGTAGGCTGTCAGGCCGTCGCACTCATAAGGCGTTGTGTCCTCGGTGTTCCACAGCAGCGCATGGGCGGGCAGCACCGCCTGCAAGGCGCCAACGACCTGTGACTGCCGTTCTGATCGTTCTGGCAAATCTTGCTGCAGGCTGGATGCGGGGGCGTTCATGGTCGGACTCCTGAGTGAGATGAAACTGTAGGGCAAGCCGCCCCCGCCGGGTTGAAGAAATTTAAATCCCTGTGTGAAATGCGGGGCCGGTCGGTGAACCTCAGTTCAGGCTTTTGCGCAGCCAGTCGGCAAATGCCGTGCATTCCCAGCGGTCCATGGTGCCGGTGCGCCAGCACAGGTAGTGGGCGTGCGGGCTCGCAATGTTGCTGCCGAAGACAGCGTTATTGCCCAGGCGCACCAGCGAGCCGTTGTCCAGCCAGGGCGCACCCAGCTTGAGGCGGACGAGCGCGATGCCCATGCCCGCCGCGGCCGCATCGCACATGAGGCCGATGTCATTGAACTGGGAGCCGTCTTGCGGTTCGGGCCAGTCCAGGTTGTTGGCGGCAAACCAGGTGCGCCAGGGCTCCAGCGGGGAGCGCAGCAGGTTTTCGCCTTCCAGGTCTTCGGCCGCTTCAAAGGGTCCGTGCTCGCGTACAAAGGCCGGCGAGGCCAGCGGGGTGATGTCGTCACTGGCCAGGCACACATGTTCCAGGTCGGCATAGCGCCCGGTGCCGAAGCGCAYGATCAGGTCGGCGTCCTCGGCCACCACGTCTAGCAGGGGAATGGAGACCTGCAAGGTCAGGTCAATCTCGGGATAGGCCTCGGTAAATTGCCGCAACCGCGGAATCAGAATGGAACGTGCAAACGTGGGCGTGACCGCCAGCCGCAGCTTGCGTTTGCCGGGCGTGCCGTTTTGGCCCGCTGTGCCCGGGAACTTCTGCAGTGTGGCGAGGCCCTCGCGCACATGCGCCAGGTATTCGCTGCCTTCGGTGGTCAAGGAGAAATCGGCGCGGCCAAACAGCTTGGTGCCGATGATCTGCTCGAGCTGCTTGACCCGGTGGCTCACGGCGCTGGGCGTGACGCAGAGTTCCTCCGCGGCCTGGGTCACGCTGCGCAGCCGCGCCAGCGCTTCAAATGTCAGCAGGCACTGAATGGGCGGAATTCTCGCCGGCGCGGCCATGGCGGTTACTTGAAAATGACGGTCTTGTGGCCATTGAGCAGCACGCGGTGCTCGCTGTGCCACTTGACGGCGCGCGCCAGCACCTGGCTTTCGGTGTCGCGGCCCATGGCCGTCAGGTCTTCGACGGTCTTGCTGTGGTCTGCGCGTGCCACGTCCTGCTCGATGATCGGGCCTTCGTCCAGGTCGCCCGTCACATAGTGGGCGGTCGCGCCTATCAGTTTTACCCCGCGGTCATGCGCCTGGTAATAGGGTTTGGCGCCCTTGAAACTCGGCAAGAAGGAGTGATGGATGTTGATCGCGCGGCCGGCCAGTTTGCGGCACAGGTCGTTGGAAAGGATCTGCATGTAGCGCGCCAGCACCACCAGCTCGGCGCCCTCTGATTCGATGATTTCCAGCTGCTTGTCCTCGACCTGGGCCTTGGTCGCGGCGGTCACCGGAAAATGGTGGAAAGGGATGTTGTAGCTGGCGGCCAGCTGGTAGAACTCCCGGTGGTTGGACACGATGGCGCGAACGTCCAGCGGCAGCAGGCCCGATTTGCAGCGAAACAGCAGGTCATTCAGGCAATGGCCCTCCTTGCTGACCATGATGACCGTGCGCATGGGCTGCGTGGTTGCGTGCAGCTTCCAGTTCATCTGGAACGGCTCGGCAAAGCCCTTCAGCTGCTGCGACAGCTCCGCGTGCGTCAGCTGGTCACAGGCAAATTGCACCCGCATGAAAAACAGGCCCGTGTCATGGTCGTTGTACTGGGCGGCTTCTTCAATGTTGCCGCCGTTCTGCAGCAAAAAACCGGAAACGGCGTGAACAATGCCCCTACGGTCCGGGCAGGACAGGGTCAGGATATATGCGTGGTTCATAGGGGATGAATTGTCGCAGGCTCCGCCACCGATCGCCTGATCCGGCCGGAATCCCGGGTGCCGGGGAGGCGCAAGAGCACCGGAATGCAAGATTACTACACGCAGTGAAAAGCGTGGAGGCTCTCCACCCCAGCCGGGGCCGCGGGACTGGCTTTGCCAGACCGCAGGCGCAGCGGCCCCCTCGGGGGGCAGCGCATTACACGCAGTGACAAGCGTGGGGGCCTATTTATGCAGGCTCGCGCAGTAGTCCATATCGGGGAGTGCTGGCGTGCCCCAGACGCTATCGAAGGCGTCCGCTTTTTCGGGCGTGGCGTTGCCTGCGCGCAGGCGAATGGCACGGACCTTGAATTCCGCGGCCAGGTGCTGCGGCACGCCCACGGTGCGGTCCACATGACCGCTGCCGGCCAGCAACACCACCACCTTGCCGGGCAGCGCTGCCTGGTTCAGGGTTTGGGCCATGATGATGTCCCTGGCGATCTGGATGCGTGTCATGGGTGTGATCTGGCTCTCGGGCAGCAGATTGCAATGGCCCATGCGAATCAGCTGCTGCTGTGCCTTCAGGGCCGGGCCGGGCAATTGAACGTCGAGCTTGCTGTCGTCCATGCTGCTTTGCATCTGTGCGCGCGGCAGGTTGGCGCCCAGCACCGGCACGCCGGCGCGCACGGCCGTCATCACGGCCGGTCCGTACGCCGCCCAGGGCCAGGCTTTGTCGTTCCATTTCAGCGTATAGCGTGTCTGTTCTTCGGAGGCGCTGGGCAGGAGAGTGGCGGTGCTCACCCCGGCATCGGCCATTTCCAGCGCCAGGGCCCCCAGCAGGCCGCGTTGCGCCAGGTGCGCGATGACTTGCTGCGCTACCTGCTGGTGTTCTGCGGCATCGTGCTGTTCGCCGATCAGCAGCGCATCCATGGGCAGCAGGGCATCGAGCCGGGCGGCCGTGGCTGCGGCAGTGCTGCCGCTGGCGGGTTGGAGGATGGGCGCCTCCGGAGGGCCGGGTCGGCTGGCGCAGCCGCTCGTCAGCGCCACGGCGGCAGCACAGACCAGTGCACCGGGGAGCCCTGACAAAACTGACAAGGCTGACAAAGCCGGCAAAGGGAAATGAAACATCGGTGGATACTAATGCCTTCGGCCCGGCTCCGCCCGGCATGCTTTTTCCTTGTCATTTTCCGCTTACACGTCCATGCTTCCTGACGCAGCCAAACGCCTATCGTCCTTGCTTCGATCTCCGTCGGTTTGCGTCATCCTGACGCTGCTGATCGCCTGGGCCGCGGCCGCTCTGTGCGTCATGTTGCGCACGCCCCTGCCATGGATGATCGGGCCGTTGCTGGTAACCGCCGCATGTTCCATGCTGGGCGGCGCCACGGCCAGCTGGACGCCGCTGCGCAATGCCGGCCAGTGGATTATTGGCTGCGCGCTGGGGCTTTACTTCACACCGCAGGTGGTGGCGCTGATGGCCGGCTTGTGGTGGGCGATTGCGCTGAACATTGCCTGGGCGCTGTTGTTGGGCCTGGCCTTTGGTGAGTGGCTGTATTGGGTGCATCGCGGGCCGGGGCCGACCGCCATGGCCGGCCAGCAGCAGCCTGCGCCCCGGCCATCATGGGGTGCCCGATTTCATGTGGCAGGCTTGTCGCGCATCACGACCTACTTCGCCGCCCCCATAGGCGCGGCCTCCGAAATGACCCTGATGGGCGAGCGCCACGGCGCGCAGACGGACCTGGTGGCGTCGGCACACAGCCTGCGCGTGCTGCTGGTGACGCTGATCATTCCCTTTGGCTTTCAGTGGGCCGGCCTGCATGGGCTGGACACCACGCTCCCGGGTGCCCGGGACGTTCACTTGCCGGGGCTGGCGCTGCTGGCTGGACTGACCGGCATCGGCTGTTGGGCCATGCTCAAACTGGACCGCGCCAACCCCTGGTTCATCGGTGCGCTGGTGGTGTCTTTGCTGCTGACCGCGTGTGACGTGACGCTGTCGGCCATCCCGCAGCCCCTGACCAATGCCGCGCAGCTCGTGATCGGCATCAGCCTGGGCGTGCGCTTTACCCGCAGTTTTGTGCATCTGGCGCCGCGCTGGCTCGGCTCCGTGGCGCTGGCGACTGTCGGGATGATGGGGTTGTGTGCCGGTTTTGCCTGGCTGCTGGCACGGTTCAGCAGCCTTCATTGGGCCACGCTGCTGCTGGGCACCTCGCCGGGCGGGATTGCCGAGATGTCGATCACGGCCAAGGTGTTGCAGCTGGGCGTTCCCGTCGTGACGGCCTTTCACGTCACGCGGCTGGCGGCCGTGTTATTGCTGGCCGAGCCCATGTACCGCTGGATGTACCAGAAGCGCCCCGCGGCGCAGGCTGAAAGCCCACCCGCTAAATGACAAGAAAAAAGGAGGCAGAGAGCGAGCGTGGCGGCTCACCCCATCAGCAGGGGCCGCGGAACCGGCTTCGCCGGGCCGCAGGCGCAGCGCCCCCCCGGGGGGGCAGCGCATTACACGAAGTGAAAAGCGTGGGGGCTTTTTTAGTGCAACGAGATGGGCGTGTTAGCCAGCCCGCTATAGCCTTCGAGCGTGTCTTCGATTTCTTCCTGGGTCGGCGTGTTTTTCGCCCAGGCACTGAGGCGCTCCTGGAACATTTCTGCCCACGAGCCGTCAAGGTACACCTCTTTGCCCGATCGTTTGTCCACGATTTCAAAGCCGTGGCGCGCCAGCTGGGGAACGGCGGGCGCTGGCGCAGATTCTTCGGGCGCGTTCGCGTGAATCTGAACCACCACAAAAGAGTCGGAGTCGTAAAGCATGTGCATGGTGATGTCCTTCGCCTTTACATAGCAACGTTGGTGCCAGGTTTCAAGAGGACAGGGTAAGCCGCAATGCGCCGTATAGGCAGGCAAAAAGTCACGCTGCGGCGTTTATGGCAAATTGCGCAGCGATTTTCAGAATTTATTCACGGTATTGAGCTGCTGGTCGACAAAATCGCCGTTGTACTGGGTTATTTTGCTGCGCACCGGCAGGTAGCCCAGCGAGGGCGCGTACCAGACTTCCACTTTCTGATCGTATTCACGGCGCGGCTGGCGCGTGAGCCTGAGAGCGACGATGTCCCCGAAAGGCAGGCTGACGCTTTCCTCGGCCTCCACCAGAAAGGTCCAGGTATCCGCATCGCGCGGTCCCACGGTGTACAGCGAAATGCTGGAGCCGACCGGAAAGCTGGCCGGCTTGCCTGCGAGCATGCCGCCCAGCTGTAAAAACACGCTCACCCGGTCCTGGGCGCCCTTGACCCATGGGGCGGCGGGCGTGTTGGCGCTGAAGGTGATGCGGGCTTTGTCGGCCTCGAAATGGGCAGCCACCTCGCTTCTCGATTTATCCGAAAAGCGCGTGGGCGCCAGCCCCTCGGCGCCCACCTGGCCACTGCTGGCCATGCTGCGCGAGCCCAGAAACAGCGCGCTCACGGTCATGCGGGCGTCATAGCTGCCGCCCGCCTGATGCCAGCCGAGTTCGGCGTTCGCGTGGTAGGTCATGCCCTTGGCCTGGCCGGTCATCTTGTAGGCCAGCCTGACGCTGGGGGGCAGGGCCATGGCCGTTACCGGAGTCAGGCTGGGGCCGGCTGGCAGCGCAGGCGCCGCGGGCATGGGTGGTTCCTTGGCGGACGTATCGGCCGTCGGGAGCGGCACGCTGTCCGCGCTGGACGAGGCAGGAGGTTCGCTGCCCGCGAGTGAGTCGGGGGCTTGAGGCGCTGCAGAATCAATAGCAGGCTGCGCAGGTGCATCAGCGGCCACAGCCTCATTTTCTTTAACAGGAACAGGAGGCCTTTTGGGTTTGACCGGCGCCTTGACTGCGGGCTTGACCGCGGGAGGCGCTGCTGGCGGGGGAAGCACCTTGGCCGGTGGAAGGACCTCAATGCTGCGCGTGACAAATGCCGGCGCGGTGCGGCTGCGGGTGGACGCAGGGTCCGTTTCCGGGCCAAACCGGTCGGGCGTCGTTCGCAGCAGCAGCGTGTGTACGGCGAGCACCAGCACGGCCAGCATGACCAGCGCTCGCCAGGGGGGTGCCGCGCGCGACCCCCCCGAAGCTACCCCTGGTGCTGCCAGCACGCTGTTCATGCCCCTGTGAACCCCAGATCGCTGGAAAGTTGCCGGGCGGCTGCCGCCAGTGGCCGGGCCACCGCGCCGTCCCAGGCCGGATCAAACGTGGCCAGCGAGCCCAGCGCCACCATGCCCAGCGCCAGATGACCGTCGGCATCAAACACCGGCGCACAGAAACCGGCCACGCCGGGCAGCAGGGTGTCCACAACGCGCGCCAAGCCGCGCCGGCGCACTTCTTCCAGCAGCGCGGTCGCCTCGGCCATGCTGGTGGGCAGGTCCTTGCGTCCCAGCTTCTGGGTGCGTGCCAGCTCGTCCTTGAGCAATGCGGCCAGCCGGTTCTGCGGCGCATGCTGGTTCAGCATGAAGGCCGCAAAGCACAGGCCGGTGGCCGAGGACAGCAGCGGCATCACGTCGCCCAGGCGCAGGTTGACGGTGATGGCTTGGGGCGACTCCTCCCAGTGAACAATGGTCGGGCCCTGATTGCCCCAGACCGCCAATGCCAGGGTCTGGCCGATCTGCTCCGTCAGCGGCTGCAGGCGCTGACGCGCCAGTTTCACGCTGTCAAGCCGGGAAAGAGAAGCGAGCCCTAACTTGAGTGCGGTTGGCCCGAGGTCGTAGCGCGTGGAGCCGGCATCCTGCGTGACCAGCCCGAGGCGCTGGAAGCTCACCAGATAGCGGTGCGCCTTGGCCGCGCTCATGCCTGCCGCCGCCGCCAAGTCGCGCAGCATCAGCGGACCGGGTGCTGCGGCCAGCACCCCCAGCAGGCTGAACCCAACCTCCACCGACTGAATGCCCGCGCGCTGGGGTGGCAGATCGGTGAGTGGCGCAGCAGGCGGCGCGGCAAGCGGGATGTCGAGGGAGCCAGGAGGAGCGTTCATGAAAGTGAGAGAATTTCGAATTACATTTAGGTAAACTGATTTCACTTATCGTAACGCGAAACAATGATTTTCAGGTTTTGAGGCGTTCCCCGGGCAGTGGCAGGGTGCCGCGAAGCGCCCGAGCCCTTCAGGGACGGCACAATCCAGTGTGCTTTTTGCAATGCAACACTGAAGAAAACCCGCCAGCCACCCAATCAGGATATTGATGAAACTCGCCACTTACAAAGACGGTTCCCGCGACGGCCAGCTCGTTGTGGTGTCGCGCGATCTTGCCACCGCCCATTATGCGACGGGCATCGCCAGCAAACTGCAGCAGGTGCTGGACGACTGGAACTTCCTTTCGCCCCAACTGCAGGACCTGTACGAAACACTCAACAACGGCAAGGCGCGCCACGCCTTCCCGTTTGAGCCGGCGCAATGCATGGCGCCGCTGCCGCGCGCCTACCAATGGGCCGACGGCTCGGCCTTCATCAACCATGTGGAGCTGGTGCGCAAGGCCCGCAATGCGGAAGTGCCCGCCACGTTTTATACCGATCCGCTGATGTACCAGGGTGGCAGCGACGACTTCGCCGGCCCCTGTGACAACGTGGTGGTTGCCAGCGAAGAATTCGGCATCGACTTTGAAGCCGAGGTCGCGGTGATCACGGCCGATGTGCCCATGGGCGCCACGCCCGAGCAGGCGCTCGAAGGCATACGCCTCGTGATGCTGGCCAACGACGTGTCGCTGCGCAACCTCATACCCGACGAGTTGGCGAAAGGCTTCGGCTTTTTCCAGAGCAAGCCGGCCACGGCCTTCAGCCCGGTCGCGGTGACGCTGGATGAACTGGTGTTCAATGGAGAAAATGCCTGGGACAAGGGCCGTCTGCACATGACGCTGCAAAGCACCTGGAACGGCCGCAAGGTCGGCATGTGCGAGGCCGGACCCGAGATGACCTTTCACTTCGGGCAGCTGATTGCCCACATCTGCAAAACCCGCAACGTGCGCGCCGGCAGCATTGTGGGCTCTGGCACCGTGAGCAACAAGGACTGGAGCCACGGCTACAGCTGCATTGCCGAAAAGCGCGCGACTGAAACCATCGAGGACGGCAAGCCGAAAACGCCGTTCATGAAGTTTGGCGACACCATCCGCATCGAGGTCAAGGGCAAGGATGGGCTGTCGGTGTTTGGTGCGATTGAGCAGAAGGTTGCGCCGCTGCGGTAAGCCGATTCAACCTGAAATCCCCGCCGGGGGATGGGCGGTTTACGGGTGGCCGAGCTGCGCCACAAAGAGCTTCAGGCCGCGCAGCAGCATTTCCACCGAGATGGCCACCAGGATCAGCCCCATCAGCCGTTCAAAGGCCATCATGACGCGGTCGCCCGCGATGCGCTGAATCCGCTCGGACAGCACCAGCACCACCGCGCAGACCACCATGGTCACGCTCAGCGCGGCAATCCATTCCAGCCGCCGCGCCGGAGCCTGCGAGACCAGCAGCATCACCGTGGCCAGTGCCGAGGGGCCCGCCAGCCCCGGAATGGCCAGCGGCACGATCAGCGGTTCACCCTGCAGGGGCGCGGCCTCCGGCTGGTCCGAGGGGAAAATCATGCGCAGCGCGATCAGGAACATCACCACGGCCCCGGCGATTTGCAGCGACAGGTCGCTCAGGTTCATCAGGCGCAGAAAGCCGTCGCCGACAAACATGAAGGCCAGCAAGAGCAGGAAGGCAATCAGCACCTCCCGCAGGACGACGCGCATGCGCCGCTCGGGGGCCACGCCGCGCAGGGCGTTGACAAAGATGGGAATGTTGCCCAGCGGATCCGTGATCAGCAGCAGCAAGACGGTGGCCGAAGCAAAGGTGTAGGCCATGGCTGCAGCGTGACAGGTGGTTGGAGATCAGGCAGATCAGGGGCGAACGAACCGGGGGGCGTCACGCTCAGCCGGCGTAGAGCGCATCCAGCGAGCGAAAGCCCTTGATTTCGATGGGATTGCCAAACGGATCGCAAAAAAACATCGTCCATTGCTCGCCGGGCTGGCCCTCAAAGCGCACCTGCGGCGCCAGCACGAATTCGGTGTGGGCCGCCTGCAGGCGTTGGGCCAGGGCCTGCCAGTCGGGCAGGGCCAGGACCAGTCCGAAGTGGGGCATGGGCACCAGCTTGTCGCCGACATGGCCGGTGCGCTCCGTTTTGAACGGCTCGCCCAAATGCAGTGAAATCTGGTGGCCAAAAAAGTCGAAGTCGACCCAGGTGTCGGTAGAGCGGCCCTCGGTGCATCCCAGCACGCCACCATAAAAGCCGCGTGCGAGGTCCAGGTCCCTGACATTGAAGGCAAAGTGAAACAGGCTTTTCATGGCGCCAGTTTAGCGGGCGCTTGCCCGCCTTCCCCTGAAGGTGTCCCGTGTGGCAGGGTGCTATCAAATCAATAGCGAAAAAGTCCGTGTGATGAGGGTGAGGCCCTCTCTGATCGATGGATTGCGCGATGCCCTTCTTGTGCCAACCCCCTGTCCCATGAGGGCCGGCGTGGCTCTGGCGTATCTCTGGCGTGTAAAAACCGGTTGACGTCCCGCCATGGCGTTGCACAATGAAGGCGCATCCTGGCCTCATCCCGTGAGGCTCATGGCATGGCAACTTATCCGGACCACACAATATTGCCCAACTCGGCAGGAGACAACCATGAGCGACGCAGACAACAATTCCTTTGCCGGTTTCGGCAAGCTTGTGCCCGGTTTTGACTTCCTGCAAAACCTGGCCAGGCAGGCGGCCGACAGTGCGACGCAAAGCATTCCGCAGTTGCCCAAGCTGGGGAGCTGGGTCGCGCCCACGCTCAATGTGGAAGAACTGGACAAGCGCATCGACGAGCTCAAGGCGGTGCAGTTCTGGCTGGACCAGAATGCCACGGCCCTCAAGGCCACCATCCAGGCGCTGGAGGTGCAGAAGATGACCCTGGCGACGCTCAGGGGCATGAATTTCAACATGGGCGATGTGGCCAACGCCTTCAAGCTCAAGGTTGCCGACAGCGTAGCCGACAAGGGCAAGACATTTTCCGGGCTGGAGATCCCGCCTTCGGCTTTTAACGGCCATCAGGCAAGTGCACAAGCTAGCGAAGACACGGCGGCAAAAGCCGGGGCCAAGGCCAAGGCAAAAGCCAAAGTGGCGGCAGCCAAGTCTCCCGATGCGGCCGCTGCCGCGGGCGGCGTGGTCGACCCGATGCAATGGTGGGGTGCCCTGACCCAGCAGTTCCAGACCATTGCAGCGGATGCCATGAAAGATGTCGCCCGAAAGACCGCCGTGGACACTACCAAAAACATGGCCGCCGGGTTGGCCAAGGATGCGGTGAAAACGGCCACCGACATGGCCACGGGCCTGGCCAAAGGCATGGCTGAAAGCGCCGGAAAAACGGTGGCGGGCGGGGCGCGCGCCGCCATGAACACCGCGCTGCGCAGCGCCCAGGACTGGCCTACACCGGCCTCCATGGCGTCGTCGGCTGCAAAATCCCCGTCAAGCTCCAAAGCCAAAACGCCGGCGCGCAAGACCGCGCGCAGTACGGTCCGAAAAACCACACCTTGAACACCTTGAATTCGTCTGCCGGGATCCCATGAAGCTTTTTCCCTATGGCCATGCCACCCATCCGCAATGGCAGATGGCGGCCGGCCTTGCGCTGGCCCAGTTGCGTGCCCACATGGCCTTGCCCGCGTATGCCCATGCGCCCACCCTGGCGCTGCTCTACATCACCGACCATTACGCCGCCCATGCGCAGGATATCCTCGATCACCTGAGCGCCGAGCTGCCCGACATCACCGACTGGAGCGGCACGGTGGGCGTGGGCATCGCGTCGAACAATGTCGAGTACTTTGACGAGCCCGCGCTGGCGGTGATGTTGTGCGAACTGCCGCACGACCAGTACCGCGTGTTCTCCGGCGTGTCGCCGCTGCCCCCCGCGGCCAGTGGCCGTTTCAAGGCGCATACCGCCCTGGTGCATGCCGATGCTGGCACGCCCGACGTCGCTGAACTGATTGCCGAGATGGCCCAGCGTACCGAGAGTGGTTACGTCTTTGGCGGCCTGGCGTCGAGCCGCTCCAGCACCGTGCAGTTTGCCTTCAGCGGCCACGGCAACGTCAAGGGGCATGGCGCGGCCGGCGGCGTGTTCAACGGGGGCCTGAGTGGCGTGGCGTTTGCGCGCGATCTGTCGGGCGGGATGGCGCTGATGTCACGCGTCACGCAAGGCTGCCAGCCCGTCTCGGCGAATCACGACATCACCGCCTGCGAGAGCAATGTGGTGACCGGGCTGGATGGCCAGCCGGCGCTGGATGTGCTGTTGGAGGACCTGGGCGTATCGCTGGACCAGCCGCGCGAGGCGCTGGCCAAGGTGCGCACGACCCTGGTGGGCCTGAGCCGCCCCGAGGACAGCCTGCATGACGCCCGCAGCCGGCGGGCGGGCCAGTTTGGCGCGGAAGTCGTGGTGCGCCACCTGATCGGGCTGGACCCCGCTCGCAAGGGCGTCGCGATAGCCGACATCCCCCACGTGGGCATGAAGCTGGCTTTTTGCGAACGCAACGCGCAGGCCGCGCGTGCCGACCTGATTCGGGTCTGCGCCGAAATCCGCGAAGAGCTGGAGCCTGAAGAAGTCACGCTGGACGTCGCCAGCGCCCTCAGCGGCATGCCAGCCGACGCAGCGCCGCATCCGGCCCGGCGAATCGCAGGCGCCATTTATGTCAGCTGCTCGGGCCGCGGCGGCCCCCATTTTGGCGCGCCCAGCGCCGAGTTGCAGATCGTGCGGCGAGCCTTGGGCGACGTGCCGCTGGTGGGCTTCTTCGCGGGCGGCGAAATTGCGCGCCACCACCTGTATGGCTATACCGGGGTGCTGACGGTGTTTGCGGCCACGGACTGACACGCGTTCTTCGATGGGAGCGCGTTACATGTCGCAGGCGAGATGGGATGCCGCTACCCACCAGCAGGGGCCGCAGAGCTGGCTTCGCCAGTCTGCAGGTGCCGTCCCCTGCAAGGGGAGAGGCCGCTACGCGAAGTGAGCGGCAACAGGGGTGTGCCCTATTCAACGTCTCAACGCCGCAAACGCCTCAAACTCCCAGCTCCGCATGGCCAGCAGCAAGGTGTAGCCCTCGCGGTCCTTGGCGGCCAGTTTCTGGTCGGCCTGGTGTTGCTGCGCGAAGTCTTGCGCCACGCGCTGCATGCGCTCCAGAAACGAGGGTGCCAGGCTGCGGCTGATCGAGCCATGCACCAACAGCAGGCCTTCACCGCCGCCATCGAAGCCGCCTGAAAAGTAGTCCAGCAAGGCGTTGTCGCGAAAGTAGTCCATCACCGGGCCGTGCGGTCGCCAGCGGAAGGTCTTGGCGAGTTTGAGCCGGTAGCGGTTCAGCGGTTTGAGTTCGATGATGCCGATGCGGTCCAGCTGCGCCAGGTATTTGATGCACTCGGCCTCCGACAGGCGGTAGCACTCCGTCATCTGCTCCAGTGTCCACTGGGACAGCACGCAAATCGCGGCGAGTAAAAGTTTCTTGTCGGCCACCACCGCCTTTTCCTGCGCTTCCGTGAGCTCCGCCAGCAGCGGCTGGGTGTCAGCCACGCGCCTGGCCAGTTCGGCAAAGTCCAGTTTCAAGGCACGGCAAATAGCGTCGATGCGCGACAGCGGCATGTCGCCTTTGGCCAGCATGCGCTTGACGCTGGACTCGGCCATGCAGAGGGCCCGGGCCAGGTCGGCATAGGTCATCTGGGCGGCCTTCAGTTCCTTCTTCAGAACGATGACCAGGTCAGCGCTTGTGCTCATGAAAAAACTCCTTGGTATTGATTATCGATACTTCAGGTCGTGCGGATTCAGCTTGTATCGATGGATGGAGGGATTTTCAGCTTGTGCGCTCAGACTGCGCCCACTTATATTGAAAGGACTTCCACCATGTTCCAACTTGAAAAACCCGAGCGCCTGCTGTTGGGCGCTGTGCTGGTGTTGCTGGTCGTGGCCGTGGTCGGCCCGTCAGTGGCACAGCCAGCGCACCTGCATGACCTTGCCGATCAGCGAGCGTGGGGGCGCATTCCCTTTGCGCTCGATGTGCTGAGCAACCTGCCGTTTGCGCTGTGGGGTGCGGCGGGCCTGGGCTGTCTCGCGTGGCGGCGTCGGGTTGCGGGGCCGGCCGGCAGCATGGCGCAACACGGCCTGGCGGCCCTGTTCTTTGCCGGCCTGCTGGCCACGGCGGCAGGGTCTGCCTGGTATCACTGGCAGCCGGATGACCCGCGCCTGGCGATTGACCGGCTCGGCATGGTCGTTGCGTTTGCGGGCTTGCTGGGGCTGGCGGCTGCCGGGCGCGCCAGTGCCCGCGCGGGCGTCGCCATCGCTGCGGCGGTGTTGGTGCTGGGGCCCTTGAGCGTCGGGGTCTGGCTGGCCTCAGGCAATGCGCTGCCATGGGGCCTCCTGCAATTCGGCGGCCTGGGTTTGATGGTCTGGCTGGCCTGCCTGCCGCCGCTGCCCGAGGGGGCGGCCCATCCTTCAGGGGGCTTGCCCATTCGCTGGATGCTTGTGATCGCCCTGTATGCGCTGGCAAAGTTGTTTGAATTCGGGGACCAGCTGGTCTTTGACTGGACCGGGCAACTCGTGTCGGGCCACAGCCTGAAACATGTGGTGGCGAGTTGTGCCGCCTGGCCGGTGGTGTCTGCGCTGATACCCGCGCAGAAAACCAAGGCAGAATCTCTGCACATCCCCGCCTGAGCAAAGCGGCTGCACGGCGAGCGGCCATGCCTTTTGCGTGGCCACAGCAAGAGCCCACAAGCCCACAAGCAACAAGCGAATAAAAGCGAATAGAGGAGTCCAGCATGAGTGTTGATACAAGCGCCCTGGCGCCCCCACCGGCAGCACACGAGCATCCGAACCAGTTCGCGCTGCTGAAGCAGCGCCGCTTTGCGCCCTTTTTCTGGACGCAGTTTTCGGGCGCGGCCAATGACAACCTGTTCAAGTTCGCCTTCACCGTGATGGTGACCTACCAGCTCAGCGTGAGCTGGCTGCCGCCGGCCCTCGCGGGGCTAGTGATCGGGGCGCTGTTCATCCTGCCTTTTCTGCTGTTTTCGGCCACCAGCGGACAGCTCACCGACAAGTTCGAAAAAACCCGCGTGATCCGCTTCGTCAAGAACCTGGAAGTAGTGATCATGCTGATCGCTGCCGCGGGCTTTACCAGCCGCAACGTCAACCTGCAGGCCACGGTGCTGCTGGCTTGCACCTTTTTGATGGGGCTGCACTCCACGCTGTTTGGTCCGGTCAAGTTTGCCTACCTGCCGCAGGCGCTGAGCGAGCGTGAACTGACCGGCGGCAACGGCATGGTCGAGATGGGCACCTTTGTGGCGATTTTGCTCGGCAACATCGTGGGCGGCCTGATCGTGGCGGTGCCGGGTGTCGGCCCGCATTATGTGGCGCTGTCCTGCGTGCTGCTGGCGCTCGCGGGCCGTGCCGCGGCGCAGTTCATTCCGCTGGCGCCGGCCACCGACCCCGGCCTCCGGATCAACTGGAACCCGGTCACCGAGACCTGGCGCAACCTCAAGCTTGCCAATCAGAACCTGGTGGTGTTCCGCTCCATGCTGGGCATCAGCTGGATGTGGTTTTTTGGCGCGGTCTTCCTGAGCCAGTTCCCGAGTTTCGCCAAGGAGGTGATGCACGGCAACGAGCAGGTCGCGTCCCTGCTGCTGGTGGTTTTCTCGATCGGCATCGCGACCGGATCACTGCTGTGCGAAGTGCTGAGCCGGCGCCACGTCGAGATCGGCCTGGTGCCGCTGGGCGCGATCGGCATGAGCGTCTTTGCGGTAGACCTGTACTTTGCGTCGCGGGGCTTGCCGATGTCGCCCGTCATGAGCATCGGCAGCTTCATGGCGCAGCCCGCCCATTGGCGCGTGATGGCCGACCTGGCGCTGCTCAGCCTGTTTGCCGGCCTGTACAGCGTGCCCATGTACGCGCTGATCCAGTTGCGCAGCCAGCCCACGCACCGGGCCCGCATCATCGCCGCCAACAACATTCTCAATGCGCTGTTCATGATCGTCAGCGCCATCTTGGCGGGCGCGCTGCTCAAATCCGGCTTCAGCATTCCGCAGATCTTCCTGTTCGTCGGCCTGGCCAATGCGGTGGTGGCGTTCTACATTTTCCTGCTGGTGCCGGAATACCTGCTGCGCTTCATCGCGCTGGTCGCCTCGCGCCTGGTTTACCGCTTCAAGATCACGGGCGATGACAACATCCCCGCGCAGGGCGCCGCGGTGCTGACCTGTAACCATGTGAGCTTTGTGGACCCGGTGCTGCTGATGGCCGCCAGCCCGCGGCCGATTTATTTCGTGATGGACCACCGCATATTCAAAATGCCGGTGCTGGGTTGGCTGTTCAGGCTGGCCAAGGCCATTCCGATTGCGCCGCGCGCGGAAGACCCGGTGGCCTATGAAGCCGCGTTCGAAGCGGCTGCCAAGGTGCTGCGCAATGGTGATTTGCTGGCCATCTTCCCCGAGGGTGGCATCACCAGGGACGGGGAGCTTCAGGTGTTCAAGGCCGGCATCATGAAAATCCTCGAAAACGCCGAGCGCGATGGCCTCAGCGTGCCGGTCATTCCGATGGCCCTGACCAACCTGTGGGGCTCATTCTTCAGCCGGGTGGAACAGGGCACGGCGATGGTGCGGCCGTTCCGGCGCGGCTTTTTCAGCCGGGTCGGCCTGAATGCCGGACCGGCCATCGCGCCCGCCGACGTGCAGCCCGAGGCTTTGCGAATACGCGTGGCCGCGCTGATGGATGCCTGAAAGTATCGAAAACTGATACTAAAAGATCATTCAGTGGTCACTGTATCGGTATCTGCATCAATTTTTGGGGCGCCGCGGCACATTGGAGGTACCGCAACGACCTCAAAGGTCTTTTATGCAGACGCTGATACACCGTGATTCCAGGCCCCGCCTGACGGCCGCCAATGTAGCGTTTGACGACCATCCCAACGACAAGCGTTTTTCGGACCGCATCGAGACTGTCACCGTCGAGGTGTTTGACTGGCTGCCGCGCGCGCAGCCGGCGGCACCGGGCCAAACCCCGACAATCGTCAAACTTTAAATCCTGTCATCCTGCCCGACTGCTTCAAACAAGGAACCCATCATGAGCAAAGGTCTGCGACTCTCCGAGAAATGGTTTCACCGCGGCCTGTGGCTGGTGGCGCTGGTGTTTGCCGGTTTCCTGATCGGGCTGGGCGGCACCGTGGTGGGCGATCTGCCCAAGGTGGAAAAGCGGCTCTCGCTCGACGACTTCATGGACCCGGCCACCACGACTGCCCTGCGCACGGCGATCAAAACCGCCACGCGTGCCGAGCAGGACGCCCAAAGTGCTTTGGAGCAGGCGCAGCTCAAGCGCCGCGCCGCGCAGGCCGACTCGGCCGCGGCCCGCGACACCTTCAACAACTGGCTGTCCACGCGCCATGCCACGCAACTGGCCGACCAGGACCCCGAATTGATCGAACGGACCCGGGCGCTGGACGTGCTGAAATCCCGCGAACGCGCCACCGGCGTGGCCGTGGAGGCGCAGCAGCAGGCCGCGCTCGATGCCCGGCAGGCGGCAGCGCGCGAACGCGGCAAACTCGCCGAACTGCAGGAAGTGGCGCAAAAGCTGCTCAACGCCGAATACCGCCGCGTGGAGCTGCGCGTCTTTTTGTACCGCCTGGCGCTGACCTTGCCGCTGCTGGTGGCCGCCGGCTGGCTGTTTGCGAAAAAACGCAAGAGCACCTACTGGCCCTTTGTCTGGGGCTTCATCATCTTTGCGCTGTTCGCCTTTTTCGTCGAGCTGGTGCCCTACCTGCCAAGCTATGGCGGCTATGTGCGCTACATCGTCGGCATTGTGGTGACGGCGCTGGTGGGGCGGCAGGCGATTATTTCGCTCAATCGCTACCTCGAAAAACAGAAGCTCGCGGAGCAATTACCCGATGCGCAACGCCGCGAGGAGCTGAGTTACGACACCGCGCTGACGCGGTTGTCCAAGGCTGTGTGCCCGGGATGTGAGCGGGCGGTAGACCTCAAGAACCCGGAGATCGATTTTTGCCCGCATTGCGGCATCGGCCTGTTTGACCATTGCTTTAAATGCACCACCCGCAAGAGCGCTTTCGCCAGGTTCTGCCATGCCTGTGGCGCCAGCGGCGAGCAGGCCAGGCCCGCGCCACCGGCGGCCTCAGCGGCTCCTGCGGTCTGAAGCCGGGCTAAGAACAGGTTCTCAGACCGGGCGGCCGAAGAAAGGGTAGGCCGGGTCGTTGTAGCCCGGGGTGGAGGCATGGCCGGGCACCACCAGGCCGTTGATGAAGGCCTCGTCGTCCGGCGTGAGCTTCAGCTCCGTGGCGGCATACACGTCTTCCAGGTGCGCCAGTGTGCGCGGGCCGACGATCACAGAGCTGATGATGGGGTTGGCCAGCACCCAGGCGGCGGCAAACTGCCCGGGAACCAGGCCCCTGGCCTCGCAGCGGGCCTTGATTTTCTGGGCGATCACCAGCGATTCCTCACGGAACTCGGTTTCCAGAATGCGCCGGTCGCCGCTGCCGGCGCGCGTGCCCTCAGCCGGCGGCTGGCCTGGCGGGTACTTGCCCGTCAGCACGCCGCGCGCCAGCGGGCTGTAGGGCACGACGCCCAGGCCGTAATGGCCGCAGGCCGGCAGGATTTCCACTTCCGGCCCGCGGTTGAGCAGGTTGTAATAAGGCTGGCACACGGCCGGTGGCGGCACACCCAGTTCCCGGCACAGGCGAACGATCTCGGCAATGCGCCAGCCGCGGAAGTTGGACAGGCCGAAGCTGCGGATCTTGCCCAGGCGGATCAGGTCGCCCAGCGCACGCACCGCCTCTTCGAGGTTGGCCTCGTGGTAGTCGCGGTGCAGGTACAGGATGTCGAGGTAGTCGGTTTGCAGCCGGGTCAGGATCGCATCGGTTTGCTGGATCAGCCAGCGCCGCGAGTAATGGCTCTCGTTGACGGCCCCGCTGACCGGGTTGCCGAGCTTGCTGGCCAGCACCCAGTGGTGGCGCTGGCCGGCGAGCAGTTTGCCGACGTCCTTTTCCGACTGTCCCTTGTTGTAGACGTCGGCCGTGTCGATGAAGTTGAGTCCCTGCTCGCGCGCCGAGGCCACGATGCGCGCCGCCTCCTCAACAGGCGTCTGCTGGCCGAACATCATGGTGCCCAGGCAGAGGGTCGAGACTTTGAGGTTGCTGGTTCCGAGGCGGCGGTATTGCATGGTCAGTTCCTTGCTGAAAAAAGACGGGGGCGAGACGGCGCTCAGGGTGTGAGCCGTTCGACCAAGTACTCCTTGGCATACAGGTAGGTCTCGGGCGTTCTGAAGACGGCCAGTTGGCCTTCATTCTCGTCCTGCCGCGAGCGCAGGTCCCAGCGTTCATCGAGGATGCGGCACGCATCGCAGGGTTTCTGCCCGACCCGGCGCTGCACCAGGGCATAGCGGGTGTTTTTGAACAGGGCGTTGACGTCCTGGTAGTCGACCGGTTGCGCTGCGAAGTAGGGAACAATTTTTGCACCCGGAATGATGAATTCGTAACGCTCAAAATGGCCGTTGAAGTTGCTGGGGACGGACACGGCCTGGCCCTTGAGCAGCGCATTGGTTTCTGCACGGAAGTGGCCCCTCTCGCCGTTGAACGGTGCGGTGGCCCAGGCCAGCGCAAACAGCACGGCGAAACCGGCCACGGCGGCGATTGGGCGGGCCAGCTCTTTTTTGGCCATGCCGATGACGCAGGCTGCGGCAAGGGCTGCCAGGAACAGCCAAAACAGCGGCGAATAAAGCCAGCCGGTTTGTGTGGCGCGCACCGCACCGAATCCGATCAGGCCCATGGCCAGGGTGCCCAGCAGGCAGAGCGCCAGGGCGATGCTGAACCAGACGCGCGCAATGCCGCTCCAGTACAGCGCCATCAGGATCGCGAGGGCTGGCATGGCCGGTATCAGGTAACGGGCAGACCGCTGGTTGGGCAGGAGGAACACCAGCGCCAGCGCCAGCAGCCAGAGCCACAGGATTTTTTCGGCATCGCTGACGGGCACACCCCGACGGTAACTGCGCCAGGCGGTCCAGACACAGCCGACCGCGACGGGCAGCAGAAAACCGGCGTTTGAAAAGTAGCCCGTGAGAATCGTCAGGAGCCCGCCGCTGCTGCGGAAAGCAACCTTGAAGTAGCCGGGTGATGACTTGAATTTGCCGGCGTTTTCGCCAACCACAAACTCGCGCCACACCTCGCCCGGTTGCGGGTCAATGGCGAACCACAAGCCAAACACCGCCAGGGCCATTGCGCAGATGGTGGCGACCTTGATGGCGTCGATGACGATGCCGCGCCGGAAAATCTGCCAGGGGGCTTGCCGGGCGCCCAGCACCTGGTAGCACAGCGCCAGGCCGAAGCCGACCGGCACCACCATGGCGAAGGATTTGTAGAGGCAGCCGATGCCGATGGCGATTCCTGCGAGCAGAGGAAACTTCCAGCGTGAGGCCAGCAGTTTCGCCGGGGACCAGGCGAGGGCAAAAAACACAGCGAACAGCCAGAAGGTCTCGGGCGAGCTGGTCAGGTAGGGCCGGCCATAACGGTAGCTGCTCAAAAAAGAGAGATAGGCCAGCGCCGCAATCGCGCCCAGGGTGATCGCCCGGCTGCTGCGGTCCGCGGCCGTCGCGGCGCCGGGGCTTGCCTCCGGGGTGGGCGTGACCTCATTGCGAACCACCTTCCAGGTCAGCAGGCCCACCATGAGCGCAATCGCCCAGGAATAGACCACGCTGGGCAGGCGCAGGCTGAGCAGCGTCCAGTGCTCGCCCCAGCCGCCCGCCGCCATCGCCTGCCAGAACAGCAGCGGGGGCTTGGTGTTGCGCATGAAGTCGTAAGAGCTGACCAGCGGCAGCCAATGGCCGGTTTCCGCCGTCAGGCGCGCGATGTGGGCGTACACCAGCTCATCGCCGAGGCGGGGAATATGGTCGCCGTCCAGGCCGAACAGGTAGCCCAGCGCAACCGCGACGGCAAGGGCCAGCCAGAGGAAGTGGGCGGGAAGGCGGGGCTTCAGTGGCTCAGGGCTGGTCATGGACATCGGCAGGGGGCGTTGTGGCAGCATTGGGCGGCTGAATTTTCGCGCGGCGGCGGAACGTCATGCGGTCATTGGCGACAAAATTGCACACGCTGGCCAGCACAATGGCCACCAGGTTGGCCAGGATGTAGTGCAGGTAGATGGCCAGCCATTTGGTCAGCACGGACTGAACGGCAATCGACAGGGCCGCCGCCATCACATATTTGGAAAACAGGAACAGCGCGGAATGATGGACCTCGTGCTTGCGGTCCCGCCAGGTCAGGCGCCGGTTCCAGTAAAAGTTGCTGATGGTCGCGCAGGTGATGGCCAGGGCAATCGAGTAATTGAGCCGCGAGTGGAAGTCTGCGATGAAGCTGAGCAAAAACTCCTGCGCGACATAGAGCACGGCGATGTTGATCACCGTGCCGCTGGCGCCCACCACGCCAAACTTGATGAAGCGCCAGCGCGCCATAGGCTGCAGGCGGGGTGGCAGGCGGCTGATCAGCGCCTCCGCGATGGACCGGAGTGTTCCCATCAGGCCATCGCCGGAGTTTCGGCCAGGCATTCCCGCGCCTTGGCCAGCACCGCGGCGGGCGCAATGACCTTGAGGCACTGGTTGTCGCCGTCGCAGTAGGAGGAGCGGTGGTTGTAGGCAGTCAGGCAGGGCGAGCAGGGCCACTGGCTGTAAAACGAATGGCACTTTGGCGTCTGCGGCGCATAGAGGCCGGGCGTTTCGGGCCCGAACAGCATCAGGGTCCAGATGGGCGTTAATGCGGCGAACTGCCCGGGTCCGCCATCGTTGGTCACCAGCAGGCGCGCCACATGGAACAGCGCCAGCAGCTCGGCGACCGAGCGTGTGTAGCCCGTCAGGTCGATCACCGGCCCCGCCGGGTAGGCCTGGTTGACGTTGGCGACCAGTTGCTGCGCCAGCGCCTGGTCGTCTTTCAGGCCAATCACCGCCACCGCGCAACCGTCGGCCACCAGGCCTTCGCACAGCGTGGTGTACGAGGCCAGCGGCCACGCGCGGATGGGCAGAATGCCGCCGCCCGGGTAGACCAGCGCCAGCGGCTTGCCGGCGATGGCGGGAAAGTCCTGCGCCAGTCGCTGCGCAATGCCCTGCACCAGCACGGCGTCCAGCTGCACAGGCGGCGGGGGCTTGGTGGTGCCCACCATTGGCAGCTTTGATTTCGGTACCGCCGTGGAGTCGATGGCACGCGCCAGCGCCAGAAATTGCGCGCTGATGTGGTGATAAGGGTTGTAGGGCACGGGTCGGTTGATGTGCGAGCCGCGGTACAGGCCTTCCTGCGTATGGCGGTGAAAGCCCACGCGAACCGGCGCACCACTGGCAAACGACAGCAGGCTGCTGATGCGCGAGAACAGTTCGCAGTCGATCGCCACATCGACCTTCGCGCGGCGCAGTTCGGCCACCGCTTTCCAGAGGCTGGACAGCAGGCCAGGCAGCGACTTGTCATCCACGGTGTGCACATGGGCTGGGTCGACCACCTGCATGAGGTCGAGGATTTCCCGGTTCTTCCTGAACAGCAGGGCATGCAGCTCGGCGCCGGGGTAGCGCTGCTTCAGGCGCGCAAACATCTCGTGTGCCAGCACCAGGCTGCCCATTTCGGACAGCAGGATCACCACGATCGCTCGTGGCGCGGTGGTGGCGGCCGCCTCGCGGGACGGCCCCCGCAAAGCCCTGGTCACCGCATCCAGGCCAGAGACCGCGGCGCACAACGGAATGCCGACCCAGCGGTCAATCCATCGTTGCAGCTGGATGTTCATCGCTCAGACGCCTCTTAGCCGGTCGGTCCGGAACCGCGCGGCGAACTCGCCGAACTGCCCTGCATCGAGCGCATCGCGTATTTCCTGCATCAGGTTCAGGTAGTAATGCAGGTTGTGGATGCTGGCCAGCATCGGGCCCAGCATTTCACCGCAGCGGTCCAGGTGGTGCAGGTAGGCCCGCGAAAAACCGCCCGACATGCTGCCGTCAGGCAGCGTGCGGCCCTTGCACGTGTAGCAGGTGCAGGTGTGATCCAGGGGCTGATCGTCGGCCTTGTGGCGCGCGTTGCGGATTTTCAGGTCGCCAAAGCGCGTGAACATGTGGCCGTTGCGCGCATTGCGCGTCGGCATCACGCAGTCAAACATGTCAATGCCGGCACCCACGCCCTCCACCAGGTCCTCGGGCGTGCCCACACCCATCAGGTAGCGCGGTTTGTCGGCCGGCAGGCGATGGGGCGTGTGCGCCATGATGCGCTGCATTTCTTCCTTCGGCTCGCCCACACTCACGCCACCCACCGCGTAACCGGGCAAGTCCAGCTCCACCAGCGCATCCAGCGATTCGTGGCGCAGGTTCTGGTACATGCCGCCTTGCACAATGCCAAACAGCGCGTTGGGGTTTTCCAGTTTGTCAAACTCGGCGATGCAGCGTTTGGCCCAGCGCAGGCTCAGTTCCATCGAGCTGCGCGCTTCGCTTTCGGTGGTGATGTGGCCCTTGGTGTCGTAGGGCGTGCACTCGTCAAACTGCATCACGATGTCGCTGTTGAGCACCGTCTGGATCTGCATGGAGATTTCGGGCGTCAGGAACAGCTTGTCGCCGTTCACGGGCGAGGCGAACTTCACGCCTTCTTCGGAAATCTTGCGCATCTCGCCCAACGACCAGACCTGAAAGCCGCCGCTGTCGGTGAGTATGGGTTTGTCCCAGCTTTCAAATCGGTGCAGGCCGCCGAACTGTTTCATCACGTCCAGCCCGGGGCGCATCCACAGGTGGAAGGTGTTGCCCAGGATGATCTGGGCGCCCATGTCGTGCAGCGACTGCGGCATCACGCCCTTGACGGTGCCATAGGTGCCAACCGGCATGAAGATGGGCGTTTGCACGACGCCATGGGTGAGCGTCAACCGGCCGCGCCGGGCATGCGAGCCGGGGTGGGCGTTGGCCCCTTCGCCGGTCCTTGCGTCGGTCTTCAGAACTTCAAATTCGAGCATCTTGTGATTGTCGCAGGTGTGTTTAACCTAGAAACAGCGGTTGAATGCGCCCGATGGCGCCGTGATCGGCGTGCCAGGCAAGGCGTGACAACGCAGTGGGCCGTTGCCCACAAGGCGGAACAACGCAGCATGGCGCGTCGAGCAGGGTGCCATCGGGCGCATAGCGCTGTCACTCCGACGGTGAACGCGATCGAAGAGGGAGAAGTCAATGGGCATGCGGCTTTCCTGAAGTTTGCGAGCGGTCAACTGCTGTTTCTAGGTTTAAACGCCCGCGCGCGGGGTTTTGCGCGCCAGCAGCATGGCATCGCCATAGCTGAAAAAGCGGTAGTGCCCGGCAATCGCATGCCGGTACAGCGCCATGATGTGTTCATAGCCCGCAAATGCGCTGACCAGCATCATCAGCGTGCTCTTGGGCAGGTGAAAGTTGGTCAGCAGCAGGTCCACCACGGCAAACTCAAAACCCGGCGTGATGAAGATGTTGGTGTCGTTGCAGTCGGGCCCAAATTTGGCATGGGATTCCAGCGCCCGCACGGTGGTGGTGCCCACGGCCACCACGCGGCCGCCGCGCGCCTTGCAGGCGGCAATCGCCTGCAGCGTGGCGGCCGGCACGTCAAAGCGCTCGAAATGCATGGTGTGGTCGGCAATGTTCTCGGTTTTGACGGGCTGGAAGGTGCCCGCGCCCACATGCAGGGTCACGCTGGCGCGCGCGATGCCGCGCGCCTCCAGCTGCGCGAGCATGGCTTCGTCAAAGTGCAGGGCGGCGGTGGGTGCGGCCACGGCGCCGGGGTTTTTCGCAAACACCGTCTGGTAGCGCAGCTCGTCTTCTGCAGAGTCGCTGTGGGTGATATAGGGCGGCAGCGGCACATGGCCATGCTGCGCCATCAGCACATAGGGGTCGCTGCTGAAGCGAAAGCGGTACAGCGGCCCGTCCTCCTGCGGCCAGCGGCCCAGCAGGGTGGCAGTGAAGCCGCCGTCCATCTGCAGCACGGCGCCCGGCAGGGGCTTTTTGCTCACTTTCATGTGCGCCGCGACTTCATGGCTGGCGTCGGCGAGGGCGGGCAACACCCGCTCGATCAGCAGTTCCAGCCGCCCGCCGGTGGATTTTTGGCCGAACAGCCGCGCCTTGACCACCTGGGTGTCATTGAACACCAGCAGATCGCCCGGGTTCAGCAGCCCGGGCAGGTCGGCGAAGCGGCGGTCTACTGCGGGGGTGTCCCGGCCGTCAAGCAGGCGCGAGGCGCTGCGCTGGGCGGCGGGGTGCTGGGCAATGAGTTCTTCGGGCAGCGTGAAATCAAAATCGCTGAGGCTGAAATGCGTCTTCATAAACCTAGAAACCGCAGTTGGATGCGCCCGAGTGTGCTGCCCGCGCGGCGCCAGGCAAGGCGTGACAACGCAGTGGGCTGTTGCCCACAAGGCGGAGCAACGCCGCATGGTGCTGTGCGGGTGGCGCAATCGGGTGCATAGCGCTGTCATCTATAAGGTGAGTGCCAGCGAAAAGGAGAATGACGGTATTCAAGCGGACTTTTAGATGTTTGCAAGCGGTCAACTGCGGTTTCTAGGTTGACGGCACAATTGTCCCATGTCGCCACCCGGTGCTCCTGCCCGAAAAGCCGCCACCTCCGAGGAGATGGCCGGGGACCGGGCCGCGCCCAAAGCCCCGGTGGGAAAACCTCCGGCCAAATCTCCGGCACAAAAGGCCCTCGAAAAACTGGGCCTGCGCCGCGACATTGACCTCGCCCTGCATTTGCCGCTGCGCTATGAGGATGAAACCCGCATCGTGCAGCTGCGCGATGCGCGGGACGGCGACATGGTGCAGATCGAGGGGCAGGTCACCCACAGCGAAATCGCGTTCCGGCCGCGCCGCCAGTTGCGGGTGACGGTGGACGACGGCAGCGACACCTGCGTGCTGCGCTTCCTCAATTTCTACCCCTCGCACCAGAAGACCCTGAGCGTCGGCGCCCGGGTGCGGGTGCGCGGCGAGATCCGGGGCGGCTCCTTCGCGGGAGGTTTTGGCCGCGAGATGGTGCATCCCAGCTTCAAGCTGGCGGGCGGTGAGCTGCCGGGTGCGCTGACGCCGGTGTATCCAACGGTGGCCAGTTTGCCGCAGGCCTATCTGCGCAAGGCCGTGCTCAGCGGCCTGGCCCGCGCCGACCTGAGCGAAACCATTCCCGCCCCGTTTTTAAGTAAAAACCTGCCGCATCCCTTGCATACGCTGCGCGAGGCGCTGCAGTTTTTGCACCATCCCACGCCCGACGCGGCGCTGGCCACGCTCGAAGACCGCAGCCATCCGGCGTGGCAGCGGCTGAAGGCCGAGGAGCTGCTGGCCCAGCAGCTGTCGCAGCTGCAGGCGCGCCGCGGGCGTGCCGCCATGCGCGCCCCGGCCCTGGGCGGCCCGTCGATGCGCAATCCCGCAGCGGATGGGGCAAGCCTGCAGGGGCCGCACTGCACCCTGCACGAGCAGCTGCTGGAGCGCCTGCCCTTCCGGCTGACGCCGGCCCAGCAGCGTGTCTGCGCAGAGATAGACGCCGACCTGCAAAAAAGCATTCCCATGCACCGCCTGCTGCAGGGCGACGTGGGCTCCGGCAAGACCGTGGTGGCGGCGCTGGCAGCGGCCCGCTGCATGGATGCCGGCTGGCAATGCGCCCTGATGGCGCCCACCGAAATCCTGGCCGAGCAGCACTTTCGCAAACTGATCGGCTGGCTCGAGCCGCTGGGCATCAAGACCGCCTGGCTGACCGGCAGCCAGAAGGCCAAAGAGCGGCGCGAGACGCTGGCCATGATTGAAAGCGGCGAGGCGAACCTGGTCATCGGCACCCACGCCGTGATCCAGGACAAGGTGAAGTTCAAAAATCTGGCGTTGGCCATCATTGACGAGCAGCACCGCTTTGGCGTGGCGCAGCGGCTGGCCCTGCGCAGCAAGATGACCCTGGATGGTCAGGACAACGGGCAGGAACCCCATTTGCTGATGATGACCGCCACGCCGATTCCGCGCACGCTGGCCATGAGCTACTACGCCGACCTCGATGTCTCCACGATTGACGAGCTGCCGCCGGGGCGCACCCCCATCGTCACCAAGGTGGTCAACGATGCCCGGCGCGATGAGGTGATCGAGCGCATACGCGGCCAGCTCGCCGAAGGCCGGCAGGTGTACTGGGTGTGCCCGCTGATCGAAGAGAGCGAGTCAATCGACCTGATCAACGCCACCCAGACGCATGAAGCCCTGAGCGCGGCCTTGCCGGATGTAGGGGTGGGCTTGCTGCATTCGCGCATGCCCGTGGCCGAGAAAAAAGCCGTGATGGCCCTGTTCACCGAGGGTGTGATGGGCGTGCTGGTCAGCACCACCGTGATTGAGGTGGGCGTGGATGTGCCCAATGCCTCGCTGATGGTGATCGAGCATGCCGAGCGTTTTGGCCTCTCCCAGTTGCACCAGTTGCGTGGCCGGGTCGGGCGCGGCGCGGCGGCATCGGCCTGTGTGCTGTTGTATTCAACCGGCGACGGACCCCGGCTGGGCGAAATCGCGCGGGCGCGCCTCAAGGCCATGGTGGAGACGAATGACGGGTTTGAAATTGCGCGGCGTGATCTGGAGATTCGCGGGCCGGGGGAGTTTTTGGGGGCGCGGCAGTCGGGTGCACCGCTGCTGCGTTTTGCCGACTTGACTACGGATGCCGAACTGCTGGCCTGGGCGCGGGGGGTGGCGCCGGTGATGCTGGACCAGCATGCCGGGCTGGCGCAGCGGCATATTTTGCGGTGGTTGGGGGGGAAGGCTGAGTTTTTGAGGGCTTGAATTGACGGTTAGCGTTGGCTCAACGGATGGCCGCCGCAGGTGGCCCGTCCGCTGGAGTAGCTTGTTGGCCTAATAGAAGTCGACATACCTTGCCCAAAAAGTACCAAGATACCCAAGGATGCCTGACAGCAAAACCGACAACGCAATGCCATCGCCAGGCCAATGCCAAATGAGCGCCAACAATAGCCCAGAAAAGCAACCAACGGCGATGCGCACAAAAGGTCGGTCGGTGGTTTTGACTTCGGATTCACCATCGAACGCAATGATCGCCCCGAGCAACAAGCCAATGCACGCGATACTCGCAATGAATTGGATGGCACCGCTAAGTGAATGACCGCGACTGACGACTTGAAGCGCAGCGTAGGCCGCTCCAAGAATGGCGAATGACCCAGCGATCAGGAGACCGCCGAGTAGCTGCTTTGAAGGTGCTGTCATGAGTCCTAACGAAAAGAAGCGTTTATCTGCCGCGAGGCCAAGCTGATAGAAACCAAGAGCACCTCTTGCTGCGGATAAGCCTTGTTGGACTGAACCGCCGGCCGGGATGGCCGATGGGGGTGGAACAGGGGTTTGTCATCTTCACCTTGTCTGCCTGAGTAAATTATGACCGGGCTTTTTGAGGTCGTTTCTGGTCTGGCCGGGTTGCCCTTCATTACCAGGCCGGGACTCGCCCCGGCGGGCGACTCACTTTCTCTTGCGTCGCCAAGAGAAAGTAAGCAAAGAGAAGGCGACCCTGCTGTCTGCGACCCTACGCTTCGCTACGGGCACCTTGCGGTGCTCGGTCCAGCCGGGGTCTCGCTCAACTCGCCTGCGGCTCAGACAATCGCGAGCCCTGATCCGTCTGGCCCTCCGCTCCTCAGCGCAGACAGAAGGGGGTGGGTGCAGGTACGGGTGCGGGTTCGGGGTCAGCCCCCACCCCAACCCTCCCCCAGCGGGGGAGGGAGTGAGGCATCGGTGTGCTTTTTGTCTTTTGACTTTTTCCCTAACCCCGTCCTGGCTGGGCTGAGCAGCGCAGACGGAGGCGGGATCAGGGCCGCAGTTGTTTGAGCCGCAGGCGAGTTCTGCGGACCCCCGCAGGAGTCGAGCAGCGCAGGTTGCCCGTAGCGCAGCGAAGGGACCCAGACTGCGGGTCGCCTTTTGTTTGGTTACTTTATTTTGGCGTAGCAAAATAAAGTGACGAGCCGCCGGGCTCCCCCCGGCTTGGTAGTGAAGGGCAACCCAGCCAGACCAAAAACGACCTCAACAAACGCAATCCGCTTCCCTGAGCGAAAAGCAGGACAATAAGCCCATGACGCTGACCGAACTCAAATACATCGTCGCCGTGGCCCGGGAAAAGCATTTTGGCAAGGGCGCCGAGGCCTGCCATGTCTCGCAGCCGACGCTCAGCGTCGCCATCAAGAAGCTCGAGGAAGAGCTGCAGGTCAAGCTGTTTGAGCGCAATGCCAATGAAATTACCGTCACGCCGCTGGGCGAAGAGATTGTTCGCCAGGCGCAAAGCGTGCTGGAGCAGGCCGAGAACATCCGCGAAATTGCCAAGCGCGGCAAAGACCCGCTGGCTGGCGCCTTGCGGTTGGGGGTGATCTACACGATTGGCCCCTACCTGCTGCCCGACCTGGTGCGACAGGCGATTGCCCATACGCCGCAAATGCCGCTGATGCTGCAGGAAAACTTCACCGTCAAACTGCTGGAGGAGTTGCGCACCGGCGAGATTGACTGCGCCATCCTGGCCGAGCCGTTTCCCGACACCAACCTGGCGATTGCGCCGCTCTACGATGAGCCCTTCATGGCGGCCGTTCCCAGCGCGCACATACTAGCTGCGCGCGTCAGCGTGTCTGCCGAAGAGCTCAAGAAGGAAACCATGCTGCTGCTGGGCAACGGGCACTGCTTTCGCGACCATGTGCTGGAGGTCTGTCCGGAGTTCGCGCGCTTTTCCAGCAGCACCGACGGCATCCGCAAGAGCTTTGAAGGCTCGTCGCTGGAAACCATCAAGCACATGGTAGCTGCGGGCATGGGTATCACGCTGGTGCCGCGTCTGGGTGTGCCCAAGGAAGCGCTGATTGAGGCGCCGGTCGCCAAAAAACCCGCCAAAGGCAAGGCTGCGATGGCCGCCGCGGCCGCTGCGGCTGCCGCGCAGCCCAACTTCATCAAATACCTGCCGTTCGAAGGGCACGTGCCGAGCCGGCGCGTGGTGCTGGCCTGGCGCCGCAGTTTTACGCGCTACGAAGCAATTGCCGCGCTGCGCAATGCCATTTACGCCTGCGAGCTGCCGGGTGTCACACGACTGTCCTGATGCAAAGATGAGCCTTTCCCAACCTGGAATTTCGCAAGCGGTGCCCACCGTCGGGCGCTACGCTTTTTTCTCCATCACAGCCTCTGCGGCCGAGCAGCCGGCGGCGCTGCGCCAAAGCCTGCAGCGGCTCGCCCCGCTGGCGGATGGCCAGGCCGTGGTGGCGGCATTCGGCGCCGGACTTGTCACGGCGTTGGGTGCGGCAGTCCCGGGCCTGCGCGACTTCCCGGCGCTCTCGGGCGGTGGTATTGAGCTTCCGGTCACGCCCGTCGCGCTGTGCCTGTGGCTGCGCGGTAGCGACCGGGGCGATCTGGTGTTGCTGACGCGGCGACTTGAACAAGCGCTGGCCCCGGCACTTCACCTGGATCGCGTGATCGAGTCCTTTCGCCATGGTCAGGGTCCGACGGGCCACGGCCGGGACCTGACGGGCTACGAAGACGGCACCGAAAACCCCAAAGGCGAGGCGGCCGAGGCCGCAGCCTTCGTGCAGGGGCAGGGGGTGGGCCTCGACGGATCGAGTTTCGTCGCGGTGCAGCAATGGCTGCATGACTTTGATGCATTTGAAGCCATGAGCCCACCCGAGCAGGACGACACCATAGGCAGGCGGCGCAGCGACAACGAGGAGCTGGAGGACGCGCCCGAATCGGCCCATGTCAAGCGCACCGCACAGGAAAGCTTTCAACCCGAGGCTTTTGTGCTGCGGCGCTCCATGCCGTGGGCCTTGCATGCGCCGGGCGGCAGCAAGGCTGGTTTGGTGTTTGTGGCGTTTGGCCGCTCGTTGGATGCGTTTGAAGCACAGATGCGCCGCATGGTGGGGCTGGACGATGGCATTGTCGATGCGATGTTTCGTATCTCCAGGCCGGTCAGCGGCGCTTACCTGTGGTGTCCGCCCATGCATGCAGGCCGGCTTGATTTGCGGCAGCTCGGCTTGTGATGCTGCGCCGCAAACTGGATCTTTACCTTGCGCTGATCCGATGGAACCGTCCGGCGGGCTGGCTGCTGCTGCTCTGGCCTACGCTGTCGGCGCTGTGGGTGGCCGCGCACGGATTTCCGGGCTGGCACTTGCTGACGGTGTTCACGCTGGGCACCATCCTGATGCGCAGCGCAGGCTGCTGCGTCAATGATGTGGCGGACCGGGACTTTGACCGGCACGTCAAGCGCACGGCCCAGCGGCCGGTCACCAGCGGCGCGGTCTCGGTCAAGGAGGCGCTGTGGCTGGGCGCCGTGCTGGCCCTGCTGGCGTTTGGCCTGGTGCTGACCACCAATGCCACCACCATCGCCTGGTCGTTTGCCGCGCTGGCCGTCACACTGGTGTACCCGTTTGCCAAGCGTTATGTGTCCATGCCGCAGGCGGTGCTGGGCGTGGCTTTCAGTTTTGGCATTCCGATGGCGTTTGCCGCCGTGCAGTCCCGCGTGCCGCTGCTGGCCTGGGTGCTGCTGCTGGGCAACCTGTTCTGGGTGATTGCCTACGACACCGAGTACGCCATGGTGGACCGCGACGATGATTTGAAGATAGGCATGAAAACCTCGGCCATCACGCTGGGGCGGTTCGATGTGGCGGGGGTCATGCTCAGTTACCTGCTGTACCTGTCAGTTTGGGCTCTGGCCCTTGCCGACATTCCGCAAGCAGCCATTTATTGGATGGCCATTGGGCTGGCAGGGCTGCAGGCGCTGTGGCATGGCTGGTTGATCCGCAAACGCGAGCGCGACGACTGCTTCAAGGCGTTTCGCCTGAACCACTGGCTGGGATGCACGGTGTTTGCCGGCATTGCCTTGTCTTATCTGGTGGCTTGAGTCCGGGCTGACCGGCCTGCATTAAACCTAGAAACAGCAGTTGACCGCTCGCAAACTTCAGGAAAGCCGAATGCACATTGACTTTCCCCTCGTCGATTGGGTTCACCTTCTAGGTAACAGCGCTATGCGTCCGATTGCACCGTGCTCGACGCGCCATGCGGCGTTGCTCCGCCTTGTGGGCACAAGCCCACTGCGTTGTCACGCCTTGCCTGCCACGCCGATCACGACGCACTCGGACGCATCCAACTGCCGTTTCTAGGTTAAAAAGAAAAAGCCCGCGCGCGGCGGGCTGTTCAGGACCTTCAACTGACTTGTCCGGGTGCCCCGGACAGCCAGCTACCGTGCCGTTGGGTCAAATCGCTTTTTTGGTCGATGTGGCTTTGGCCTTGCGCTTGGCTTTGGCTTTGCTTTTTTTCTTGACGGAGGTCTTCGCCTTGGGCGGGGTCGCCTGGTCAGCGGGTGCTGCGGCCGGCGCCGTAGCGGGAGCGGCTACGGGCGCGCCGGTTTGTGCGGAGGCCTGCGTGGAGACGGCAGCCAGGGGCAGGGCCAGTACGGTGGCGCTGGCGAGGATGGACAGTAATTTTTTCATGTTGAATTCCGGATGTTAGAAAGTTTTTGTGAGCGCATCTTGCCCGGATCATGGCCCCGGTGGGGCTGAGCGGCGGTACATGCGCCGTGTTTCAACGCTTGCGGGTGTTGCAGGGTTGACGCCGGCTGTGCTTGCGCCGAAATTTCGCTTGGTGGGTTGGTCGGGTTAGATGAAGACGACGGCTTTGCCCCGAAACATCTTGTTGCCGGAAAAATAGAACGGACTAAGACTAATAGAAGGGGATCAGGTGGCGCCGAACTCGTCACCCAACTCGCCAGCGCGTTGCCGGGCGGCCTCGATGGCCTGCATGAACTGCTGCTTGATGCCAGCCTGCTCCATCGAGGTGAGCGCTGCATAGGTGGTACCGCCCTTGGAAGTGACGCGGGCGCGCAGGACTTCGGGCGGCTCGTCCGACGCGTGGGCCAGCGCCGAGGCACCGACGAAGGTTCCCACGGCCAGCTTGCGGGCCTGCGCGCCGTCGAGGCCCATGTCCATGCCTGCCTGGATCATGGCCTCGAGGAAGTAAAACACGTAGGCCGGGCCCGAGCCGGAGAGTGCGGTCACGGCGTCCAGCTGCACTTCGTCATTCAGCCACAAATACTCGCCGGTGGTCTGGATCACGCGCTCGACCGCTGCCCGGTCCGCGGCGGTGGCGGCGGGGCGGGCAAACAGCGCCGTCATGCCCTTGCCCACCAGTGCCGGCGTATTGGGCATGGAGCGCACCACGCGCTGGGTGCCCAGCCACTGCGCAATGCTGTCCGAGCGGATGCCGGCGGCCACGCTGAGGTGCAGGGCGGCCTGAGTGTGGGCGCGGGTCTGCGCTGCCGCCTCCTTGAAGGTCTGGGGCTTGACGGCCCAGACAACCAGGCCGGCGCTGCTTAGCGAAGCGCCCGGGGCGTCGCTGACCGCCACGCCAAACTGCTGCACAAGCTTGGCCCGCTGCTCGGCAAAAGGTTCCACCACCTGGATCTGCCCGGCCGGAAGGCCCTGCTTGAGCAGGCCGCCAATGACGGCGCTGGCCATGTTGCCGCCGCCGATGAAGGCGATGTGTTCGTTGCTGCCAGGGTTTTGGGTGCTCATGGATCAATCGCTCGCTAAAAATCCGCCCGGCTTTGAAACATCCGCGCGATAAGGGATTGTCGCCGAACAGCGCGGTAGCCAAGGGTGGCCAAGGGTGGCCAAGGCTATTGAAGCACCGTCTGCCTGACGGCATGCTCCCACCGGTTCATCAGTGCCGCCGCGCTGTCGGCGCCCAGGGTGGGCAAAAACGTCCGCTCTGCGCGCCACATGCCGGACAGCTCGTCCGTGCTGCGGTACACCCCGCTGGAAAGGCCGGCCAGGTAAGCCGCGCCCAGGGCGGTGGTTTCAATCACCGCCGGTCGCAGCACCGGAATGCCCAGCAGGTCGGCCTGGAACTGCATCAGCAAATCATTGGCGCAGGCCCCGCCGTCAACGCGCAGCTCGGCCAAGGGCGCAGCACCATTGCTCACCGCATCCCGGCTCATGGCCTGTAGCAGGGCGGCACTCTGGTAGGCAATGCTTTCCAGTGCGGCACGCGCAATATGGGCCACCGTCGTGCCGCGGGTCAGCCCGGTGATGGTGCCGCGGGCATCGGGTTTCCAGTAGGGGGCGCCCAGGCCGGTGAAGGCCGGCACCATCATGACGCCGCCGGAGTCGGGAACGCTTTGCGCCAGCGCCTGCACCTCGCCGCTGCCCTTGATGGCATGCAGGCCATCGCGCAGCCACTGCACCACCGCACCACCGACAAACACGCTACCTTCCATGGCAAATTCGGGGTGTGCCGTGGTTTGTGCGGCGCTGGTGGTCAGCAGGCCGTTGCGGGAGGTCTGGAATTGCGTGCCGGTGTGCATCAGCATGAAGCAGCCCGTGCCATAGGTGTTTTTGGCCATGCCTGCCTTGAAGCAGGCCTGGCCGAATAGCGCACTTTGCTGGTCGCCGGCGACGCCGCCAATCGCTATCGCGTGGCCCAGCAGTTCGGGCCGGGTTTCACCGTAGTGCGCGCTGGACGGCAGCACCTGGGGCATGAGCGAAGCGGGAATACCCAGCAGGTCCAGCAGCTCGGCATCCCACTGGTTGCTGTGCACATTGAACAGCATGGTGCGCGAGGCATTGCTCACGTCGGTGGCATGCAGCGCACCGCCCGTCAGTTGCCACATCAGCCAGCTGTCGATGGTGCCAAAGGCCAGCTCGCCGCGCTCGGCCTGCGCGCGCGCGCCGGGTACGTTGTCGAGCAGCCACTTGAGCTTGGTGCCGGAAAAATACGCATCGATGAGCAGCCCGGTTTTGGCCTGGATCAGCGCTTCCTTGCCCTGCTCGCGCAGTTGTGCGCAGGTCGCTTCGGCGCGTCGGTCCTGCCAGACGATGGCGTTATGGATGGGTTGGCCGGTCGCGCGGTGCCATACCACCGTGGTTTCGCGCTGGTTGGTGATGCCCAGGGCGCGAATGTCGCTCGCTTTCAGTCCCGCTTTGCCGAGCGCTTCGCGCGCCGTGGCCAGCTGGGTGCGCCAGATTTCCATCGGGTCATGTTCGACCCAGCCCGGCCTGGGATAGATCTGGGGCAGTTCCTGCTGGGCCAGGGCCACGATGTGGCCCAGCTCGTCAAACACAATGCTGCGGGAGCTGGAGGTGCCCTGGTCAAGGGCGAGCAGGTAAGTCATGGCGCTTCCGTGTGGAGGGGGTTGGGTGGCCGTGCCGGCTCAGGGGTGGGCTATTTCACAGCTGACGTCGGCCTCTTCCAGCAAGGCGGGAAAAGGCTCGGGCGGCGGCATATCGGTGAACAGACGGTCAATTTGCGACAGTCGGGCCAGCTCGACCATGGCCGGGCGGTTGAACTTGCTGCTGTCGGCGGCCAGCCAGATCTCGCGGGCGTGCTCAATGATGGTCTGCGCCACCTTGACCTCCCGGTAGTCAAAGTCGCGCAGGGAACCGTCGGGCTCGATGCCGGAAATGCCGATGATGGCGATGTCCACCCGGAACTGGCGCATGAAATCGACGGCAGCCTCACCCACAATGCCGCGGTCGCGCGCGCGCACCACGCCGCCGGCCACGATGACCTCGCAGTCGGGGTTGTCACACAAAATCTCCGCCACATTCAGGTTGTTGGTGATGACCCGCAGTCCCTTGTGATGCAGCAGTGCCTTGGCAACGGCCTCCGTCGTGGTGCCGATATTGAGGATCAGCGAGCAGTCGTTGGGTACGCGCTGGGCCACGGCACGGGCAATGCGCGCCTTTCCTTCTGCGCTGAGATTTTTGCGTTGCTGGTGCGCAATGTTTTCTATGGTGGAGCTGGGCACCCGCACACCGCCATGAAAGCGCGCCAGCAAACCGGCATCCGCCAGGCGCTGCACATCGCGCCGCACGGTCTGCAGGGTGACGCCCAGCTTGTCGGCGAGTTGTTCAACCGAAGCCGCGCCATGGGCGCGCACGAAGTCAAGAAGCTTGATTTGCCGGGGATTGGAGTTCACGAGGGTATGCATGACAAGAGTTTTTCACACTCTATATCGAAACAAAAGGAAAATACTAAGGGAAAACTATTAGATAAAACAATCAAAAAAGAACAACAATAGAACATATTCGAACTTTGACAAAGCCATGCAGGGAGTATCTGTGTTGTTCGCCATTTCATTTTTTCAGGGCGCGGCGCTCGTTGCCGCCGTGCCGCGCGGCCCCGTTTTGTCCAGGGTGGCGTGATGCGGCTCTGGCCCTTGATCACGCCAGTAAGAAAGTCGGCCAATCGGCAAAGGCGTGACTATGTCGGTTCGCCAGGCCCAAGTTCCACTGCTTTGAAGGATTTCACCATGAACGTTATGAAGGATTTCACTATGAAAGTTCGTGTTTCCAGGAATGGCTTGGCCGCTGTGGTGGCAGCCGTAGTTGCGTTGCCTGTGTCGGTATGCGCTGCAGACATCCGTGTAATGTGTTACCAGGATGGCAACGAGTGCGACGTCACGGCCGCACTGGCAAAACGTTTTGAGGCCCAAAACGCCGGCACCAAGGTGATTCTTGACGTCGTCCCGTTCAAGACGATTCTGGAGCAGCTACCGGTGCAGCTGGCTGCGGGGCAGGGCCCGGATATTGCGCGCCTCACCGACCTGGGTGGGCTGTCGAAGTACTACCTGGACATTAGCCCCTATGTGAAGGACCGCAAATACTGGGAAGCGAACTTCGGTGCCACCCTGCCCTGGCTGCGGCCCAGCGCCAGCGACAAGGGCATCTACGGCTTCATGTCGCAGTTGACGATGACCGGCCCGTTTGTCAACAAGACGCTGTTCGAACAAGCCAAGATTGCCATGCCCGGGCCGAAAGCGACCTGGGAAGAGTGGGTCGACGCGGCACGCAAGGTGGCCAAGGCCACGCAGACGCCGGCCGCCATGGCCTGGGACCGCTCGGGCCACCGCTTCGCAGGCCCGGCCATCAGCTATGGCGCCAAGATCTTCGACGCCAAGGGCAATCTGGTGTTGGACGACGGCTACAAGACCACTGTGCGCAAGTTCGTCGACTGGCACAAGGACGGCACCATGCTGAAGGACGCGTGGGGCGGCTCGGGCGGCTCCAGTTATGCCGATACCGTGGGTGAGTTCAAGAACGGCCGTCTGGTGATGATCCTGTCGGGTTCCTGGCAGATCAACCGCATGCAGAAGGAAATCGGCAACGCGTTCGATTGGGTCGCCGTGCCGAATCCGTGCGGCCCGGCGGCCTGCACCGGCATGCCCGGCGGTGCCGCCTGGGCTGCGCTGAAGACGACCAAGTCGCCGAAGGAAGTGGGCCAGTTCCTCGACTTCATGGCGCAAGAAGCCAACGTCGCCGAATTCGCGTCCAAGACCAACAATATCCCGGCCCATGCTGGCGTGGCCAAGAAGGGCGTGAGCTACCCGAGCGCCGGCCCCGCGGCCCAGGCCGCACTCGGCGTGTTCACCAGCGGCACCGCGAGTTTGGCGCCGCCTGCCTACGCGCTGCAGGGCTACAAGTACAACCGCGCCCTGATGCTGCCGACCGTGACCCGCGTCACGCAGGCCATTGTTGGCGAGATCAGCGTGGACGAAGCCGTCACCAAGATCAGCGCCGACATGGCAGAAGCGGTCAAGCAGGCGGGGAAGTAGGTTCACCCCCAAGTCGCGCACTGCGTGTCGCTCCTCCCCCCTTGCAGGGGGCGACACCTGCGGCCTGGCGGAGCCAGTTCCGCGGTGTCTCTGGAATAAGGCAGCGGCGCTGGCGGCGTCACGGGACAGTAGATCGGAGTCGGTATGTCAGTCTTCTCAGCCTTCTTGGGCTTTTGCTTCAACCTGTTCGAGCCGGTGTTCCGGCTTGGCCAGAAATGGCTCGGCGCCTCGCGCATCGGCTGGCTCTTTGTCGGGCCGAATCTGCTGGTGATTGGCCTGTTCACGCTCCTGCCGATCGTGATCAATCTGGCGTATGCGGTGACCGGCGGTGTGAACCTTCTGCCCACGCAGCGGCCCTTCACCGGGATGGAGAACTTCGTCACCCTGCTGGAATGCCGCGATTACACGGACCTGCAGAGCTGCCGCACGGACATCTTCTTGCGCTCGATCTTCAGCACGGTCAAGTTCAGCCTGATCCAGGTCGTGCTGATGCTGTTCTTCTCATTGGCCACGGCCCTCGTGCTGAACCGCAAGATCATCGGGCGCGGCTTCTGGCGCGGCGTGTTCTTCTACCCCGTGCTGCTGTCGCCGGTGGTGGTGGCGCTGATCTGGAAATGGCTGCTGCAAAGCCAGGGCGTGCTCAACGCCGGCCTGGTGGGCGTGGGCGCCGAGCCCATCAACTGGCTGCTGGACAGGCACTGGGCCTTTTTCTGGGTGGTGGTGGTGTCTATCTGGGCCCACATGGGTTTCTACACCCTGATCCTGCTGGCGGGCTTGCAGGCCATCCCGAAAGACGTGTATGAGGCCGCCGAGATGGATGCCGCCCCACCGTGGCGCGTGTTGTCGCGCATCACGCTGCCGCTGCTCATGCCCAACCTGATCGTGGTGCTGGTGCTGCTGATGATCCGCGCGGTGCAGATCTTCGACGAGGTGTTCGTGCTCACCGGCGGCGGCCCGGGATCGGCCACCACCTTCATCGTGCAGTACATCTACCAGACCGGTTTTGCCGAGCAGATCCACTTGTACGGTCTGGCCGCAGCCGCCTCGTTGATCCTCGCTGTCGGCCTCATGGCGCTGACGCTGGCGCAGTTGCGGCTGTCCAGGGCCGGTGAAGCCGGAAAAGCAAAGAAATAAGGACCGAGCGATGGCGAATTTCCTCACCCGTACCCGCGGCCGCAGCCGCTTGCACTGGACCGACTGGGTCTCCTACGGCTATCTTCTGCTCGGGCTGGTGGTCATGTTCGGGCCGGTGCTCTGGCTCGTCATGTCGTCCTTCAAGACCGAAAGCGCGCTGAGCCAGTTTCCCCCCAGCTTCCTGCCCTACAGCCAGAAGACGGCGGTGGTGCCAGGTCACGACCAACCCTTGCCGCTGTACCTGGTCAAGGACGAGCAGGGCAGCACGCGCGAGCTGGCTCAGGTACGCCGCATTGGCATCGTCGCCACCATGGTGGATCCGCAGCAGCCGCAAACCGAGGTCCGCGTCAACATCAATGAGCGCAAGCCGGTGAACGAACTGAGGTTCGCCGGCGGCAACTACACCGAGCTGTTCGGCAAGTTCGCCTTCGGCACCTACTTGTGGAACAGCGTGTTCATCACCGTGGTCGCCACCCTCATCACGCTGCTGATCAACTCCATGGCGGCGTTCGCCTTGTCCAAGTACCGGTTCACCGGCCAGAAGACCGTTTTCCTGGTCATCATCGCGACCTTGATGGTCCCGCCCACCATCATCCTGGTGCCGGCGTTCCTGGTGATCTCCAGCATGGGCTTGCTGAACAACCTGTGGGGCGTGATCCTGCCCGCGGTCGCCACGCCCACCGGCGTGTTCCTGCTGCGCCAGTACATGCTGACGATTCCCGACGAGCTGCTCGAGGCCGCGCGCATGGACAACGCCAGCGAATGGCGCATCTACTGGAAGATCATCCTGCCGCTGGCTGCGCCCGCCATGGCGGTGCTGGCCATCTTCTCGTTCATGTGGCGCTGGAACGACTTCCTGTGGCCACTGATCGTGCTGTCCAAGTCGGAAAACTTCACGCTGCAACTGGCACTCAACGCCTTCCAGGGCGAACTCAATACCCAATGGCACTACCTGCTGGCCATGACGGTCATCACCCTGATTCCGATCACCCTGGTTTTCACTTTCCTGCAGAAGTACATCGCCACCGGTATCGCCAGCGCCGGCGTCAAGTAAAGCCTGACATCAACACGGGACACTTTCGTGGCTACTCTCCAACTCTCCAACATCGTCAAGACCTTTGACAAGATCACGACCATCCATGGCGTGGACCTCACGGTTTCCAGCGGTGAATTCGTCGTCTTCGTCGGCCCCTCGGGCTGCGGTAAATCCACGCTGCTGCGCATCATCTCCGGGCTGGAACCCGCCACCACCGGTGAGATCCGCATCGACGGCAAGGGCGTCAATGAGGTTCCCGCTGCGCACCGGGGCTGCTCCATGGTGTTCCAGTCGTACGCGTTGTACCCGCACATGAGCGTCTACGACAACATGGCATTCGGCCTCGAAAACCTGGGCGTGGCCAAGTCGGTCATCGAGACCAAGGTCCAGGCGGCGGCCAGGATGCTGAAGCTTGAACAGCTGCTGCAGCGCAAGCCGACGCAGCTTTCTGGCGGGCAGCGCCAGCGTGTGGCCATTGGCCGATCGATCGTGCGCGAGCCCAAGCTCTTCCTGTTCGACGAGCCGCTGTCCAACCTCGATGCCGAACTGCGCGTGTCGATGCGGGCCGAGATCCGCGACCTGCACGCCCGCCTGGGTGCCACCATGATCTACGTGACGCACGACCAGGTCGAGGCCATGACCATGGCCGACAAGATCGTGGTACTGCGCGCCGGTCGCATCGAGCAGATCGGCGCGCCGCTGGAGTTGTACAACCGGCCCTGCAACGAGTTCGTGGCTGGCTTCATCGGCAGCCCGCGCATGAACTTCGTGCCGGTGATGCACCTGCCCATGGCGAAGCCGGGCACCCACACGGTGGGCATCCGACCCGAGCATGCACAGCTTTCCGACAGCGGTCCACTGAGCTTGGTCGTGTCGCAGGTCGAGCAGCTCGGCAGCACCAGCGTCCTGCGCGGCAATGTGGTGCCGGATGCGCCATTCGAGATCATCCTGAGCGGACAGACATCCATCCGGTGCGGCGACACCGTGAAGGTTTCCGTGCCGCCGGAGCACGTGCATTGCTTCGACCAGAACGGCCTGCGCTTGTAAGCCAAACCCTGCCGGCATATCCGGTCCTGGGTAAATCATTCAACAGGAGAAACCAATGAAGACATTCGGACGCGCCCGCGTCACCCAAGCGCACGAACACGGCGTCGATCTGTCGATCGAAGGCGGCGCTGGCTTCAGCATTCAGGTGCTGGAATCCGCCATGGTTCGCGTGCGCTGCAAACCAGCGTCCGGCTACCGGGAGCCGCGCACCTGGGCCATCGCGCCGCACGCCGGCGAGGACGTCGCATGGTCCGGGCGCCAGCGCGACGACACCGGCGGATTCAGTCGCCCAGGCGCACGGGTGATCGAGCAGGCCGGAGAGGTGACTCTGCGTACCAGCGCTCTCTCGGTGACGGTGAAGGAAGATCCACTGACCTTGTCGTGGCAGGACAGCCAGGGACGAGTGCTCTTCAGCGACCGTGCGACCTCGTCGTATTTCGCGAGTCAGCGCACCGGCGCCGTCCGGCACTATTTGCAGCGCGACCGCGCCGAGCGCTACTACGGGCTGGGCGACAAGACCGGGCCGCTCGACCTGCATGGCAGGCGCTTGCGCACGCTGGCGCTGGACTCTCTGGGCTACGACCCGAAAAAAGGTGATCCGCTGTACAAACACTGGCCGTTTGTGCTGACGCGTGCCCCCGGCGGCCAGTGGTGGGGCATCTATTACGACACCTTGTCGGCATGCACCTTCGACCTGGGCTGCGAACACGACAACTACCACGAGCTATTTCGCTATGTCGAAATCGATGACGGCGACCTGGACTACTACGTCATGGTGGGGGACACACCCGGCGAGGTGATCTCGCAGTTTGTGCGCCTGATCGGTGGCACCCATTTGCCGCCGCGCTGGTCGTTGGGGTTTGCCCAAACGGCGATGGGGCTGACCGATGCGAGCGACGCGCAAAAGCAACTCGATGCCTTCATCACGCGCATTGAAGCCGAGGGCATCGCGTGTTCGTCCTTCCATTACGGATCGGGCTACTCGTCGCGCGGGAAGCGCCGTTATGTGTTCACCTGGAATACCGACAAGTTCCCTGACCCGAAGTCGCTGAATGCCAGGTTCCATGAGGCCGGCATGCATGTGGTGGCCAATATCAAGCCCTGCCTGCTCGATGACCACCCCGCCTATGGCGAGGTGCGCGCGCAGGGCGGCTTTATCCACGACGCCCAAAGCGGGCAGCCCGTGGTGGAGCAATTCTGGGACGGCGTCGGTGCCCACCTCGACTTCACCCATCCCTCGGCCGTGGCCTGGTGGCAAAAGAACCTGCAGGCGCAGGTACTCGACTACGGAATCGATACCGGCTGGAACGACAACAACGAATACGCCATCATGGACGATGGCGCCATGTGCCATGGCTTTGGCGAAGCCATCCCGATGCACCGCGCACGCCCCCTGCATCCCTTGCTGATGACGCGTGCAACCTTTGAGGCGCAGGCCGCGCACCGCCCTGACGAAGAGGTCTTCACCGTCACGCGCGGCGGCTCTCCGGGGATCCAGCGCTACGCGCAAACCTGGACCGGCGACAACACCACCAGCTGGGAAACTTTGCGCTGGAACATCCGCACCGGCCTGCAAATGTCCCTGTCGGGCATGTTCAACATCGGCCATGACGTCGGCGGCTTCGCCGGCCCGACACCTGACCCTGAACTGTTTTTGCGCTGGGTGCAGGCGTGTAGCCTGAACCCGCGCATGGTGATGAACTCCTGGAAAACGGACGGCACCGTCAACGTGCCCTGGCTGCACCCGGCGGTGACGGCTGATGTGGCTGCAGCGATCCGGCTGCGTTACACCCTGATGCCGTATTTGTGGTCTCTCTTCGAGCGCGCCCATGGTCTGCACCAACCCATCATTCGCCCGACCTTTTATGATTTTCCGGACGACGCGCAATGTTTCGCCGACAGCGACGACTTCATGCTTGGTGACGCACTGCTTGTCGCTCCGGTGGTGCACGCTGGCGCCACGTCACGCAGTGTCTACCTGCCCAAAGGACCCGAGGCGTGGTTTGACTTCCACACCGGTGCACGCTTCGAGGCCGGCCAAGTGCACACGGTCGCGGCGCCGCTGTCCGCGCTGCCCTTGTTTGCCCGCTTCGGTGCGTCGATTCCGGTGGCGGCCGGCGTCGCAGGCCGTCATCGCCATGACGACCCGGTGAGCGGCGTGCGGAGTTTTTCGGGCTAGGGAAACTTTGCAACACCCACTACGGAAAATGAGGCCCATTTCAACTGAATCCACGCCGCTGCCGACGCGGCGCCATGAGCTGATCGCCCGGCTGGCCCAACCCTGTCAGTACGACATCGCCATCATCGGCGGCGGCGCCACCGGCCTGGGCGTGGCGCTTGATGCCGCGGCGCGCGGGTTCTCTGTCGTGCTGGTCGAATCGCACGACTTTGCCAAAGGCACCTCGTCGCGGGCTACCAAGCTGGTGCATGGTGGTGTGCGCTATCTGGCGCAAGGCAATATTTCATTGGTGCGCGAGGCCTTGCACGAGCGCACCACGCTGCTGGCCAATGCGCCGCACCTGGCGCAGCCCCTGGCTTTTGTCATGCCTTCCTACAAGTTCTGGGAAGCGCCTTTTTATGGCGTGGGGCTGAAGATGTACGACGCCCTGGCCGGCAAGGCCGGACTGGGGCCAACAGAGTTTTTGAGCCGAACCGAAACGCTGGGCTACCTCCCCACGGTCCAGTTGCAAGGACCCAATGGCCGCCTGCGGGGCGGCGTCAAGTACTGGGACGGCCAGTTTGACGACGCGCGCCTGGCCCTGGCGCTGGCCCGCACCGCCGCCCGCCAGGGCGCGCTGCTGGTCAATTACTGTGCCGCCACGGGGTTGATTCATGAAAACGGCAAACTGGCGGGCCTTCACGCGCAGGACCAGGAAACGGGTCGCCTTTTTGAGATCAAGGCCAAATGCGTGGTGAATGCGGCGGGTGTCTGGGTCGACCAGCTGCGCTTGCAGGACGGGCAGGCGACAGGCCGCGAAGCCCAACCCATGGTCGTACCCAGCCAGGGCGTGCACATCGTGGTGGACCGGTCGTTTTTACCGTCCGACCACGCGATGCTGATTCCCAAGACGGCTGACGGCCGGGTGCTGTTTGCCGTGCCCTGGCTGGGTAAAACCATTTTGGGGACCACCGATACGCCGCGGCATGATTTGGCCCGCGAGCCGCTGCCGTTCAAGGAAGAGGTTGATTTCATACTGCGCGAATCGGCGCGCTACCTGAGCCGCGCGCCCGGCCCGTCCGACATCAAAAGCATCTGGGTCGGCCTGCGGCCCCTGGTCAAGCCGTCTGATGACCATGCGGAGAGAACCCAGGCCCTGTCGCGGGAACACACGGTGCGGGTCAGCAACAGCGGTCTGGTCACAGTGACCGGGGGCAAGTGGACCACTTACCGGGCCATGGCTGAGGATGTGCTGGACACCTGCTTCGCCGCGGGCCTGCTCCCGGGGCGTGCGGGTACCGTGACGACCCACCTGAAGTTAGTGGGCGCTCAGGATGCCGGCCATAAGATAAGCGATGCGCCGGGCGTTCACTTGTACGGAAGTGAAGCCGCAGCCGTGCAGAGCCTGCCGGGCGCCGACCATGAACTGGGAGGGGGGCTGACGGAAGCCATGGTGCGGTTTGCTGCCCGTTACGAGTACGCGCGTTGCGTGGAAGACGTGCTGGCTCGTCGCTCCCGCCTGCTGTTCCTGGACGCGGCCCAGGCCCGGTCGCTGGCGCCCGGGGTGGCGGCACTGCTTCTGCAGGAAAACGGGGTCGATCCGCAGCTGGAGGCATTTCAGGCGCTTTGTGGCCAGTACCTCAGCTTGCCAGCCGGAACGAGTTGAACGACTGAACGGCCCGAAACCGCCACGGAGGGCTTCGGTGATCCGGTCACCACTAACGCCACCATCCCCATCACCGCAACTCAACCATGAAGCCAGCAATGAAGCGAATTTTGCTACTCTTTTGGTAGCTGCTTATCCCGGTGAATATTAGGCTAAGGCCCGATTTGCCCGTAAATATCGTCACTGGCCTTGCGCGGGCCCGGGCGTAGCGGACGCTTCCCCGAATATGCCACCCGGTTGGTCTGCCGGCCCCAGCGGGCGTCTCTGGCTGTAATTGTGGGGTTATTTTCACAAGAGGCAGTTGACAGTGCTTTGGGATTCGGCCATAATCGTGGGCTTCGCTGTGAAAAAGGCGAAGAATTCTGCCCAGCGGAAGCATTGCAAGTGGTTTGTGATGTGGACGACGGGCCCAAGACTGACTGGGCTGTGGCTTGCGGGATCCGAGGATTTTGCAATGCGGCTTTCTGGTGCAAGTTGGGACTAAATTTAAATGATTCAAACGCAATCCAAACTCGATGTTGCTGACAACACGGGTGCTAAATCCGTGATGTGCATCAAGGTGCTGGGCGGATCCAAGCGCCGGTACGCCAGCGTTGGTGATGTCATCAAGGTGAGCATCAAAGAAGCCGCTCCCCGTGGCCGCGTCAAAAAAGGCGAGGTTTACAGTGCTGTGGTCGTTCGCACCGCCAAGGGCATCCGCCGCGGCGATGGTTCGCTCGTCAAATTCGATGGCAACGCGGCAGTGTTGCTTAACGCCAAGCTGGAGCCTATCGGCACCCGCATCTTCGGACCAGTGACGCGCGAGTTGCGCACTGAGAAGTTCATGAAGATCGTGTCTCTGGCTCCTGAAGTTCTGTAAGGACGCCCCATGAACAAGATTCGCAAAGGCGACGAAGTCATCGTGATCGCAGGTCGCGATAAAGGCAAGCGCGGCACGGTTTCGCTGCGCAAAGACGACAGCCACGTGCTGGTGGATGGGGTCAACCTGGTGAAAAAACACACCAAGCCCAACCCGCTCAAGGGCGCCACCGGCGGCATCGTCGAGAAAAGCATGCCGATTCACCAGTCCAATGTGGCCATTTTCAATGCTGCAACGGGCAAGGCGGATCGGGTTGGCATCAAGTTGTTGGCAGACGGCAAAAAAGTGCGCGTCTTCAAGTCCAGCGGCGACGAAATTAAGGCTGCATAAACATGGCACGCTTGCAAGATCAATACCGCGAAAAAATCGCGCCCAGCCTGATTGAGAAATTCGGCTACACCTCGCCCATGCAGGTTCCGCGCATCACCAAGATCACGCTCAACATGGGTGTGAGCGAGGCTGTTGCAGACAAGAAGGTCATGGACAACGCTGTGAGCGACATGGCCAAGATTGCCGGCCAGAAGCCTGTTGTGACCAAGGCCAAAAAGGCTATCGCCGGTTTCAAGATCCGCGAAGACCTGCCCATTGGTTGCATGGTGACGCTGCGCGGCGTGCAGATGTATGAGTTCCTCGATCGTTTCGTGACCGTGGCCCTGCCGCGTGTTCGTGACTTTCGCGGTATTTCCGGTCGCGCCTTTGATGGCCGCGGAAATTACAACATCGGCGTGAAAGAGCAGATCATTTTCCCTGAAATTGAGTACGACAAGGTCGACGCCCTGCGCGGTCTCAATATCAGCATCACCACAACGGCCAAGACCGATGAAGAGTGCAAGGCACTTCTCACCGCCTTCCGTTTTCCGTTCAAGAACTGAGGCGGGACATGGCAAAACAAGCTTTACTGCAACGTGAACTGAAGCGCGAAAAACTCGCGGCCAAGTTCGCCAAGAAATACGCTGAACTCAAGGCGACGTCCAACGACGCCAAGCGCTCCGATGAAGAGCGTCAGCTGGCTCGCCTCGAGCTGCAAAAGTTGCCCCGCAACGCCAACCCGACTCGCCAGCGTAACCGCTGCGAAATCACGGGTCGCCCGCGCGGTACGTTCCGTCAATTCGGCCTGGCTCGCGCCAAGATCCGTGAATTGGCTTTTGCTGGTGATATCCCTGGTATCACCAAGGCAAGCTGGTAAGCAATAGGAGAACCGCAAATGAGTATGAGTGATCCTATCGCCGACATGCTGACGCGCATCCGGAATGCACAAATGGTTGAAAAAGCCGTTGTGCTGGTGCCGTCGTCAAAAGTCAAGGTTGCCATCGCGCAGGTGTTGAAAGACGAGGGCTATATCGATGGCTTCTCCGTCAAGACCGACGAAGGCAAATCCCAACTGGAAATCGCCCTGAAGTATTACGCAGGCCGCCCCGTGATTGAGCGCATTGAGCGCGTCAGCCGCCCGGGCCTGCGTGTCTACAAAGGTCATGGCGCCATTCCCCAGGTCATGAACGGCCTTGGTGTGGCAATTGTCACGACGCCCCAGGGCGTTATGACGGATCGCAAGGCGCGCGCTACCGGCATCGGTGGTGAAGTGCTGTGCTACGTGGCCTAACGGCGGCATTGAGGAGAAACTGAAATGTCTCGTGTAGGAAAAATGCCGGTTACCGTGCCCCAGGGTGTGGATGTGGCAATCAAAGACGACCAGATTAATGTCAAGGGCGCTCTCGGCGCCTTGGCGCTGACGCAAAATGCGCTTGTCACCATCAAGAATGATGCCGGCAAGCTGACGTTTGCGCCTGCCAATGACTCGCGTGAAGCCAATGCCATGAGCGGCACGATGCGCCAGCTCGTGAACAACATGGTGACGGGTGTCACCAAGGGCTTCGAGAAAAAGCTTAGCCTGATCGGCGTGGGTTACAAGGCCCAGGCGCAAGGCGCCAAGCTGAACCTCACCGTGGGTTACTCGCATCCTGTGATCATGGACATGCCTGCTGGCATCACTGTCGCAACCCCAACCCCCACCGAGGTGGTGATCAAGGGTTCTGACCGTCAGCGTGTAGGCCAGATTGCCGCCGAAGTGCGCGCAGTTCGTCCTCCCGAGCCTTACAAGGGCAAGGGCATCCGTTATTCGGATGAGAAGATCACGATCAAAGAAACCAAGAAGAAATAAGGAGCTGCATCATGTTGACCAAAAAAGAGCAGCGCCTTCGTCGTTCACGCCAGACCCGGATCCGCATCGCCACGCAAGGTGTTGCCCGTCTGACCGTGAATCGCACCAATCTGCATATTTACGCCAGTGTCATTTCTGGCGACGGCACCAAGGTCCTGGCTGCTGCATCCACCGCGGAAGTGGAAGTGCGCAAGGAAATTGGCGCTTCGGGTAAAGGTGGAAACGTTGCTGCTGCGCAGGCCATTGGCAAGCGTATTGCCGAAAAGGCAAAAGCAGCAGGTGTGGAAAAAGTGGCGTTTGATCGCGCCGGTTTTGCGTACCACGGCCGCGTCAAAGCGCTGGCTGATGCGGCTCGCGAAGCTGGTTTGCAGTTCTAAGCAGACTGGAATTAAGTATGGCTAAGTTTCAAGCAAAATCGCAAAACGACGCTCCAGACGATGGTCTGAAGGAAAAGATGATCGCGGTCAACCGCGTCACCAAAGTGGTGAAGGGCGGCCGTATTCTCGGTTTCGCCGCACTGACAGTGGTTGGCGACGGTGACGGCCGCGTTGGCATGGGCAAGGGCAAGTCGAAAGAAGTGCCTGCAGCCGTGCAAAAGGCCATGGAAGAAGCGCGCCGCAACATGACCAAGGTCTCGTTGAAAAACGGCACCATCCACCACAATGTATTCGGCCACTGGGGTGCCGCCAACGTCATGATGGCGCCGGCTCCCAAGGGTACCGGCATCATCGCCGGCGGCCCGATGCGCGCTGTTTTTGAAGTGATGGGCATCACCGACATCGTGGCCAAGAGCCATGGTTCGAGCAACCCTTACAACATGGTGCGCGCCACGATGGATGCACTGAACAATTCCACCACGGCTTCTGAAATAGCGGCCAAGCGTGGTAAATCGGTCGAAGAAATCTTCGGCTAAGGCAGCATTGAAATGACCAAAGAAGCCAAAGTAAAAGTCCAGCTGGTTCGCAGCCCGATTGGCACCAAGGAATCACACCGCGCAACTGTGCGCGGCTTGGGCCTGCGCGGTGTCAACAGCGTCAGCGAATTGCAGGACACGCCCGCGGTGCGCGGCATGATCAACAAGATCAGTTATCTGGTCAAGGTTATCTGAGCGGAGACTCAACATGGAATTGAACGGAATCAAGCCTAGCCTGGGCGCAAAACATGCCAAGCGACGTGTCGGTCGCGGCATTGGTTCGGGCCTGGGTAAAACGGCTGGACGTGGTCATAAAGGCCAGAAGTCACGCGCTGGCGGTTATCACAAGGTGGGCTTCGAGGGCGGTCAAATGCCCATGCAGCGCCGCTTGCCCAAGCGCGGCTTCAAGTCGCATCTGCTCAAGTTCAACGCCGAGGTCACTCTGGGCGCGCTGGAGCAGCTCGGCCTGGCCGAAGTGGATCTGCTGGCGCTGAAGACTGCCGGCCTGGTGGGTCAGCTCGCCAAGAACGTCAAGGTCATCAAGTCGGGTGAACTGTCCAAGGCTGTCAAGCTGAACGGCATTTCCGCCACGGCGGGTGCCAAGGCCATTATTGAAGCCGCTGGCGGCTCCGTCGCTTAAATACCTGACTGGATAAATCAGTGGCAACCAGCTCGGCTCAAATTGTGAAAACCGGCAAGTACGGTGATTTGCGCAACAGGCTTGTGTTTTTGCTGCTGGCCCTGGTGGTGTACCGCATTGGCGCGCACATCCCGGTGCCGGGTATTGACCCTAGCCAGCTGAAAGAGCTTTTCAAGGGCCAGCAGGGCGGCATACTGAACTTGTTCAATATGTTCTCCGGTGGTGCCCTGGCGCGATTCACGGTGTTTGCCTTGGGCATCATGCCGTACATCTCGGCCTCGATCATCATGCAACTGCTCACGTATGTTGTGCCGACGTTCGAGCAGATGAAAAAAGAAGGCGAAGCCGGTCGCCGCAAGATCACGCAGTACACACGTTACGGAACACTGGCGTTGGCCCTGTTTCAGTCGATGGGTATCGCCGTGGCACTCGAAAGCTCACCCGGGCTGGTTCTGGTGCCTGGTTTTGGCTTCCGGATGACGGCGGTCTTCAGCCTGACCGCTGGAACGATGTTCCTGATGTGGCTGGGTGAGCAGATCACCGAGCGTGGTCTGGGTAACGGTATTTCGATTCTGATCTTTGCAGGTATTGCGGCAGGGTTGCCGAACGCCATGGGTGGCCTGCTGGAACTGGTGCGTACCGGGGCGATGAGTATCCTGATAGCGATCGTGATCGTGGCCGTCGTGGTTTTGGTGACGTATTTCGTCGTGTTTATCGAGCGGGGGCAGCGCAAGATTCTGGTGAATTACGCCCGCCGCCAGGTGGGCAACAAGGTGTATGGCGGGCAGTCTTCGCACTTGCCGTTGAAGCTGAATATGGCAGGCGTGATTCCGCCGATCTTCGCTTCCTCCATCATTTTGTTGCCGGCGACGGTCGTTGGATGGTTTAGTTCGGGTGAAAGCATGCGCTGGCTGAAAGACATTGCCGGCACATTGACACCAGGCCAGCCCATTTACGTGATGTTGTATGCCAGTGCGATTGTGTTTTTCTGCTTCTTTTACACGGCCCTGGTGTTTAACAGCCGTGAAACGGCAGACAACCTGAAAAAGAGTGGTGCGTTCATTCCAGGCATACGTCCGGGTGACCAGACGGCCCGGTATATCGACAAGATTCTGGTTCGTTTGACCTTGGCCGGCGCGGTGTACATCACGTTTGTGTGCCTGTTGCCAGAGTTTTTGATTTTGAAATACAACGTGCCGTTTTATTTCGGTGGCACGTCGTTGATGATCATTGTGGTGGTCACCATGGATTTCATGGCCCAGGTACAGAATTACATGATGTCGCAACAGTATGAGTCGTTGCTTAAAAAGGCGAATTTCAAGACGTCACTGGGCGGTTAACCGGATATTTGATGGGATATGTCTAAAGACGATGTGATTCAGATGCAGGGGGAGGTCGTTGAAAACCTTCCCAATGCAACTTTCAGGGTGAAGCTGGAAAATGGACATGTTGTACTTGGACACATCTCAGGAAAAATGCGCATGCACTACATCCGCATTCTTCCAGGTGACAAGGTGACAGTTGAATTGACACCATACGATTTATCGCGAGCACGAATTGTGTTCCGTGCCAAGTAAGCACAGAGAGAAAGTTTAGGAGAAAGAAATGAGAGTTTCAGCTTCGGTCAAGAAAATTTGCCGCAACTGTAAAATCATCCGCCGCAAGGGCGTTGTACGCGTGATCTGTACGGATCCGCGTCACAAGCAGCGCCAAGGCTGATTTTCAAGAGATTTAGAGGACGCACATGGCACGTATCGCTGGTATCAATATTCCGCCGCAGCAGCACGCCGAAATCGGCTTGACTGCAATTTTCGGCATAGGTCGCACACGCGCTCGCAAGATTTGCGAAGCATGTGATATCGCCTATTCGAAAAAAATCAAAGATCTGACTGACGGCGATCTGGAAAAAATCCGTGACCAGATTGCTCTGTTCACCATCGAGGGCGATTTGCGTCGTGAAACCACGATGAACATCAAGCGCCTGATGGACATCGGCTGCTACCGTGGTTTCCGCCATCGTCGCGGCCTGCCCATGCGTGGCCAGCGCACACGGACCAATGCCCGCACCCGCAAGGGTCCGCGCAAGGCCGCTGCTGCTTTGAAGAAATAATTGAGAGGTCGTCATGGCAAAATCACCAAGCAATAACGCCGCACAGCGCGTTCGCAAGAAAGTACGCAAGAACGTGGCGGATGGCATTGCCCACGTCCACGCTTCTTTCAACAACACGATCATCACCATCACGGATCGCCAGGGCAATGCATTGTCCTGGGCTTCTTCCGGTGGTCAGGGTTTCAAAGGTTCGCGCAAGTCGACGCCTTTTGCAGCGCAGGTTGCATCCGAGGTGGCTGGCCGTGCTGCCATTGAGCAGGGCATCAAGAATCTTGACGTTGAAATCAAGGGCCCAGGTCCCGGACGCGAATCTTCCGTCCGTGCACTAGGCGCGCTGGGCATCCGGATCAATTCGATTGCCGACGTTACCCCGGTTCCGCACAACGGCTGCCGCCCACAAAAGCGCCGCCGCATTTAATTGCCTTGCCTGCTCTGGTTGATTGCCTTGCAGTCAGCCAGGTCAGGCATTTTTTATCAAGCCCACCGCCGTTAGGTTCACACCGAAGGCTCCTGCAGCAATGCAGCAGATGACACAAGGACACTCAAGTGGCACGCTATCTCGGCCCCAAGGCCAAACTATCCCGCCGTGAAGGCACCGACCTTTTCCTGAAGAGCGCACGCCGCGCCATCAGCGACAAGGCCAAATTTGATTCGAAGCCCGGCCAGCACGGTCGTACTTCAGGTACCCGTACTTCCGACTTCGGCCTGCAGCTGCGCGAAAAGCAGAAGGTCAAGCGCATGTACGGCGTGCTGGAGAAGCAGTTCCGCCGCTATTTCGAGGAAGCCGATCGCCGCAAAGGCAACACCGGCGCCAACCTGTTGTTCATCCTGGAATGCCGCCTGGACAACGTGGTGTACCGCATGGGCTTCGGTTCGACCCGCGCCGAAGCGCGCCAACTGGTGTCGCACAAGGCCATCACGGTCAACGGCGGTTCGGTCAACATTCCTTCGTACATGGTCAAGGCCGGCGACGTCATCGCCGTGCGCGACAAGTCGAAGAAGCAGACCCGCATCACCGAAGCGCTCGAGCTCGCAAAACAGGTCGGCCTGCCCGCCTGGGTCGATGTGAACGCCGACAAGGGCGAAGGCACCTTCAAGAAGGTTCCTGACCGCGATGAGTTTGCCGCCGACGTCAACGAATCGTTGATTGTCGAGTTGTACTCACGCTAATTTTTCGTTCCTGCGATACGGGGCACCGTATCGCCAGGGTGTGCTTCGCCGGCCTTATCGGTGTAACGAACCGAGGGTATTGAGAGGAAGACTGCATGCAGACCAATTTGTTGAAACCTAAAACCATCAATGTGGAGCAGCTTGGCGCGAATCGCGCCAAGGTGACTCTGGAGCCATTCGAGCGTGGCTACGGCCACACGCTGGGCAATGCCCTGCGCCGTGTGTTGTTGTCCTCCATGGTTGGCCATGCCGCCACTGAAGTGACCATTGCCGGCGTTCTGCATGAGTACTCGTCCATCGACGGTGTGCAGGAAGACGTCGTCAACATCCTGTTGAACCTCAAGGGTGTGGTGTTCAAGCTCCACAACCGCGACGAAGTCACGCTGAGCCTGCGCAAGGACGGCGAAGGCCCCGTCACTGCCGCCGACATCCAGACGCCGCACGACGTGGAAATCATCAACCCTGAACATGTGATCGTGAATCTGTCGCACGGCGGCAAGATCGACATGCAGATCAAGGTTGAGAATGGCCGTGGCTACGTGCCGGGCACCATGCGTCGCTATGGCGATGAGTCACCGAAATCCATCGGCCGCATTGTGCTGGACGCTTCGTTTTCCCCGGTCAAGCGCGTGAGCTACACCGTCGAAAGCGCCCGCGTTGAGCAGCGCACGGACCTGGACAAGCTGGTCCTCGAAATTGAAACCAATGGTGCAGTGACCGCTGAGGATGCTGTCCGCGCATCGGCGAAGATTCTCGTTGAGCAGCTGGCTGTGTTCGCTCAGCTGGAAGGCAATGAACTGGCGGCATTTGATGCACCGGTGCAGCGCAGCTCGCAGCAGTTTGATCCTATCCTGTTGCGCCCTGTCGACGAGCTTGAGCTCACGGTGCGTTCGGCAAACTGCCTGAAAGCAGAAAACATTTACTACATTGGCGATCTGATTCAGCGTACTGAAAATGAGCTGCTCAAGACTCCCAATCTCGGACGGAAATCTCTGAACGAGATCAAGGAAGTGCTGGCTTCCCGCGGCTTGACTCTGGGCATGCGCCTTGAGAGCTGGCCACCTGCAGGCCTGGACAAACGTTAATTTGTAAAACTGACCATCTTCGAAGAGATGGCGCACGGGCAGTACCTGATACGGCTGCCTGATTATTAAAAAGGAAATCACCATGCGACACGGACACGGACTACGTAAACTGAACCGCACCAGCGAGCACCGCCTCGCCATGCTGCGCAACATGATGAACTCGCTGCTTCAGCACGAAGTCATCAAGACCACCCTGCCAAAGGCCAAGGAATTGCGCCGTGTGGTGGAACCGATGATCACGCTGGCCAAAGAGCCAACGCTGGCCAACAAGCGTCTCGCCTTCGATCGCCTGCGCGACCGCGACATGGTGGTCAAGCTGTTTGCAGAACTGGGCCCACGCTACAAAGCCCGTCCTGGTGGCTACACCCGCATCCTGAAAATGGGTTTTCGCGTTGGCGACAATGCACCCATGGCCCTGGTTGAATTGGTGGATCGTCCTGAAATAGAAGACACTACTACTGACGCGGCGAAGGCAGAGTAAGGTATACTAAACACATATCGCGCGGTGGAGCAGCCTGGTAGCTCGTTGGGCTCATAACCCAAAGGTCGTAAGTTCAAATCTTGCCCGCGCAACCAACATCCAAGCCGTCAAGGCTGGTAGCAAACGCCCACTTCATGTGGGCGTTTTGCTTTGTGCCCACTCTGTGCCTATATCGTGCCCAGCCTGTGCCACAAAATTTCTCAAAATTCAGCAGTGACCATTGGCTATTTCTGCAGGTAGCCGTGTCACTGACCGACTGATGAGCGTTTCTGGTCGTAGGGGGCGGTTCGGTTCAAGTTCCGACAGACCTTATTTCAAAGGCGTCTTTTTGCGGTGTCTGCGGTGGTGGTCTCGACAGGGGCCATGTTTTCGATGACTTTGGCTACTTATGTAGAGTCCGACAGACTTTGTTCCCACGTTTCAACGTCAAAGGAATGTATTTGCCCAGGAATTTCAGCAGCGCAAGACTCGTTCGCTTGCTCAGTGATTTGGCCTCCGTGGATGTTGAGGCGTCGAGGCAGGACTTTGCGGAACGATTGGGCCTGTGGTTGGACGTTTTCGATGGCATCACGCTCCATGCGGCGCACCAGTCGATCAAGACGGTTGACGAAGAGAAACCATCGGATGCGCTGTTGGGCAGAACCTTCGCTCTGGAAGAAGAATTTCATCGGGTGCGAACAGCCTTGGTGAAGGCCATCACAGCAAGCAGTGCATCCCCTGCCAGCGGAAAACAAGTCAGGAACCCGATACCCCAGCCAGAAGCCGCCACGGAAACGGACGCTGGATATGCACCGTATCACCAGCGTTATCTCGACCAGCAACGCCACATGGCATTGAGGATTGATGCATTGCGTGCCCATGTCCGGCAAGCCATCGCGAAGGTCTCTCCCCAACTCGGGCAGCTGGCAACCTTCGATGCCGTGATGGACCAGATGCTCGGTGGCCGGGAGCAAAAACTGCTGTCAACGGTGCCTGTGCTGCTTGAGCGACGTTTCGGGCACTTGCGCAAAACCCACCAGCTCGGGCTCGACCTTGCGCAGCAGCAGGACGACCCGGCCTTGTGGCGACAACCGGGCGGGTGGCTGGACGTCTTCGGCAAGGAGATGCAGGAGGTCTTGCTGGCGGAACTGGGGGTCCGGCTGCAGCCGGTCGTGGGACTAATTGAAGCATTCAGCAACGAGGTTAAGAAGTACCAATGAACAGGATTTTTTTTGCAGTCGCCTTCGCCATCGGTCTGATGACCGTGACCTGGGTGGGGTTGGGGTTTGTCGGTTCGAGCTGGATCGCCCTGGTCATGACGGCGGTGATTGCCGGGGTTTATTTGCTGGGCGCGTTTGAACTCAGACAGTTTCGCGCTGCCACAGCCTCGCTGGCGGCGGCGCTTGCCGACATTCCTCAGCCGCTGCCGGACATCGGCGTCTGGCTAGTCGGCGTACCTTCTTCCCTGCAAAACTCCGTGCGTTTACGGATCGAGGGTGAACGGGTCGCCTTGCCGGGCCCCGCGTTGACACCGTACCTGGTGGGGCTGCTGGTGATGCTGGGGATGCTCGGTACCTTCCTGGGGATGGTTGTGACCTTCAAGGGGGCCGTGTTCGCTCTGGAGGGCTCGACGGATCTTCACGCTATCCGGTCGGCGCTAGCCGCACCCATCAAGGGCCTGGGGCTAGCATTTGGCACCTCGGTGGCCGGGGTGGCCGCGTCGGCCATGCTGGGTCTGCTGTCGGCCATCAGCCGCCGCGAGAGGGTGGACGTCGCGCGGCAGCTGGACTCCCGTATTGCGACCGTCTTTCGGCCGTTTTCGCTCGCCCATCAGCGTCAGGAAACCTTCAAGGCGCTGCAGGTGCAGGCGCACGCCTTGCCCGACGTGGTCGACAAGCTGCAGGCCATGATGGAGGGAATGGAACGCCGGAGCCAGCAGTTGAACGAGCAGCTGCTGGGCAGTCAGGCGCATTTCCACCGTGAGGTGAGCGTCGCCTACACCGGTCTGGCCGACACCGTCGGGCAGTCCCTGAAAGACAGCCTGACGGCCAGCGCAAGAGTGGCGGGCGAGAGCATCAAGCCCGTGGTCGAGGCGGCGATGTCGGAAATTGCGCAGGAATCGAAGCGTCTGCACGAGCGCGTGAGCGACGCAGCGCAGACCCAGTTGACGGGCCTCTCGGCCCAGTTCAGCGCCACCGCCCGCACCGTGTCCGAGACCTGGACGACGGCTCTCCAGAACCATGCGCGGACCAGCGAAAGCCAGGTTAGTGGCCTGGACCGGGCACTGGCGGCCTTCACGGACACCTTCGAGCAGCGCTCCGGCGCGTTGCTGGCAACGGTCGGCGAGGCCGTGTCCAGCTCGCAATCGGACCAGGCCTCGGCGGATCGGCAGAGACTGCAGGCCTGGACGCAGGCGATGGAGTCCATGGCGGCCACGCTGCACGGCGAATGGCAGCGCGTCGGGGCGCAGTCGCTCGCCCAACAGCAGGCCGTCTGCCAGACACTGGAGAAAACCGCCGGCGAGATCACCCAGCGCAGCAGCGATCAGGCCAGCCGGACACTTGCCGACATGACGCGGCTGTTGGCCCAGTCCGAAGCGCTCATTCGTTCGCGCATGGATTCGGAGGCCGACTGGATGAAGCAGCACGGCGACCGCATGGACCAGCTGGCCAGTGTGTGGCGCACCGAACTCGGTGCGCTCAGGGAAGAAGAAGCAACGCGCGGCAACGCCGCCGTCGAGCGGTTGGGCGAACTGCAGGCAGCGCTGGCCACGCATCTGGCCACGCTGGGCGCCGCGCTGGAAGCGCCCATGACCCGCCTTATGCAAACGGCCTCCGAGGTACCCCAGGCGGCGGCTGGCGTGATTGCGCAATTGCGTCAGGAAATAAGCCGGATCGCCGAGCAGGACAACCTTGCGCTAGAGGAGCGCACCGCCGTGATGGACAAGATCAATGCGCTGCTCCAGACCATCAACCAGGCCGCGGGCGAACAGCGCGCGGCGATCGAGTCGCTGGTGGGCTCGGCGGCGGCTGTGCTGGACAAGGCCGGCAGCCAGTTTTCTGAAACGCTGGGGGCGCAGGCCGGCAAGGCGGAGAACATGGCGGCGCACGTCACCGGCAGCGCGGTCGAGCTGGCTAGCCTGGGCGAATCCTTCAACCATGGCGTCCAGCTTTTCAACGCGACCAACGAGAAGCTGATTGAAAGCCTGCAGCGCATGGAAGGCACCATGAGCCAGTCCATGGCGCGAAGTGACGAACAACTCGCCTACTACGTGGCGCAGGCGCGCGAGGTAATCGACCTCAGCATCACCTCGCAGCAGGGCATCGTCGAAGACCTGCGCCAACTCCACAGCAAGCAAGCCTCGCTGTCCGAGGGAGTCGCTGGATGATCGACCTTGACGAAAGGGGCGACGGCATGGAGCAGACCGCGCCAGTCTGGGCCGTTTTCGGAGACCTGATGTCGGGCTTGCTGGGCGCTTTCGTGCTGATCCTGGTCGGGGTGCTGGTGGTCCAGATGGACCTGATGGCCAACCTGGAGGCTGAGGTGCAAAAGCGCCGGGTGGAGGAGCAGCGCCGCATCGCCCTGGAAAAGGCCCTGGCCATTCCGCTGGCAACGGGCCGGGTCACACTGAACAACGGACGCATTGGCATCAGTGGCAGCGTGTTGTTCCCCCTGAACTCGGACCAGTTGCGTCCCGACGGCCGGCTACTGCTGAAGAGTCTCGTGCCCCCGTTGCAGGTCTACCTGGGTGAGCGCGATGAACTGTTGATGGTGAGCGGTTTTACCGACGACAAGCCCATCCAGGAAGGCAACCAGCGCTTTGCGGACAACCTGGCGCTGTCGGCCCAGCGCGCCCTGACGGTGACCCGTGCCCTGATCGAGGAAGGCATGCCGTCGTCACTGGCCTTTGCCGCGGCCTTTGGCGCAGAGCAGCCGGTCGCCTCCAACACGGATGAAAAGGGACGCGCGCTGAACCGGCGCGTGGAAATGGCGCCGGTGCCCAAGTCCGCCAATGTGAAACCCTCCGCCCATGAGTGAGTCGGGCCGCGCCGAAATGCCGCATTCGCAGCAGGATGGAGAAAAGTCGCTGCAGTCGTGGCATGCGTCCTTGCGAAGTGAGGGAGCCCAGCGCCTCGACCCCGCGCGCTTTCATTACCTGGAGCTGCTGTCGCAGCGCATGGACACAGCGCCAGGCGAGGTGCGACGCATCCTGGAAGGCAAGCTCAAAGTTGCACTGGCGGACTATGGCGAACGCTTCAGGCAGGCGCAGAAGGCAGCCAGCGACGAGTTGGCGTGCCTGTCAGCCAGGCATCCGGACCTGGCCCGTGAACTGCAGCGGCTGTTCGCGGCTGGTGATTACGGCGGCATGCGCCGGCTGGGCGCGCAGTCGGCGTTCAACAGGCCCGGCGCGCCGCTGGCCCAGCTGAACCAGTACATCCAGAACGTGAAGCAGGACGGTATCGATCACCGCCTGGGGAGCGGTCTTGGGCGCAGTCTGGTCAGCGACATGGGGGTCAGTTCTGAGATGGCGAGCGTCCGTCGCTTCAGGGAGGCGTGGTCCAGGATTGCTGCCGAAGACCAGGTGGACCAGGCCGTCGGGCGAGGGCCTGTCAACGCCGGCCCGCTGAATTCGCACATGCTGGTGCTTCGTTCCCTTGCGTTGATGCGCAAGCTGTCACCCGACTACCTGCGGCGCTTTCTGTCGCATGTGGACACCTTGCTGTGGCTCGATCAGGCAAACCAGAAATACACGCCGGTGAAGGCGAAACCGGCGCGTCGAAGCCGGCAAAAAAAATGAAGGCGAGTTGCATGTGCTCTGGGTCCTGCTGGCCGGTCGTCGCTCAGAAGGTGAGCGCGTAAAACTGGTGAGTTGCGGACGCGCCTTGTCGTTGGCGGCGAGCATCTCCCCCTTAGTCACATGTGCGCGTTTTTGTCTTTGGGTAAAGATTGTTTTGGGCTGTCTGTCAGGCTGCACGCCTCAAATTCCATCAGCGTTCAGTCTTCAGCACGATGCTTCGGCAGGGGCCTGCCGAGACTGGCGAGATCAAGTCGAGGCCGCTACAGCCTTCATCGATGGCGCCCCTTGCCGGCACGCCGCAATGTCTCTGTCCTGGCGACTATTCCAGCGTGAAGCCGATCTTCATTGAAACCTGCCAGTGCGCCACCTTGCCGTCGACCACATGGCCACGCGTTTCGGTGACGGTGAACCACTGGATGTTTCGCACCGTCTCATGTGCCTTGGCAATGGCGGTGCTCACGGCATCTTCGATGCTGGTGGCGGAGGAACCGGTGAGTTCAAGCTGCTTGTAGACATGGCTGCTCATGTGTCGCTCCCAGGAGTTGATCGGTCTGTCAAAGCTTAAGGGTTTTGTATTGGAACCACAAGCATGAAGCCGTGAGTCAGTGCCTGCCCTGCAGACGCAAAAAAATACCGAGCCCAATTGATGAAGGCAAGCGAAGAAGCTACCCGTGCATGCCGGGTGAGCCTTCATCGATCAGGCGGCTTTCCGATCGGGTCGCGGCTTCCGAGTGTGGTGTTGCACGCTATCCGGTACATAAAACCGTGTCTTTTTGCCCATGGCGGCGTTGCAAATCCTCGCAATAGTGGAACTATTGCTGTGGTTTGCGCCTTGCCCTGAACAAAAATCCATCGGTTTTATTTGTACCGTCAAGCATGCAACACCACACTAACCCAGTGTCGCTGCAGGCTGTGCCGTGGCAGCCAGATACTCCATGGCCGCCGAGGTGCCGCTCTCGCGCAGGCGTACGCCTGCGAGTTTCAGACCCATCTCACAACCCGCGAGCGCGGCCAGCAGGGTGAGGTCATTGCATTCGCCGAGATGGCCGATGCGGAACATCCGGCCCTTGACCTTGCCGAGCCCAGCGCCCAGCGACATGTTGAAGTGCTGGTAAACGATTTGCCGGACCCGGTCGGCATCCACGCCCTCGGGCATCATCACGCCGGTCAGCACCGGGGAGTAGACCGCCGGGTCGGCGCACTGGATTTCCAGCCCCCAGGCCTCTACGGCATTGCGGCAGGCCTTGCCCAGGCGCTCGTGGCGGGCAAAAACCTGGGGCAGTCCCTCGGCCGAGATCATGTCCAGCGCCTCGCTCAGGGCATACAGCAGGTTGGTATTCGGTGTGTAGGGCCAGTAGCCCGTCTGATTCATTTCAACAATCTCGTCCCAGGCCCAGAATGCCTTGGGCAGCCTGGCGTCGCGGCTGGCGGCCAGCGCCTTGGGTGACAGCGCGTTAAAGCTGATGCCCGGCGGCAGCATCAGGCCTTTTTGCGAGCCGCTGATGGTGACGTCGACGCCCCATTCGTCATGTCGGTAGTCGGCTGAGGCCAGGCCTGAAATGGTGTCGACCAGCAGCAGGGCGGGATGCTTGGCCGCATCAATGGCGCGGCGCACGGCCGCGATGTTGGAGGTGACGCCGGTGGAGGTCTCGTTGTGGACCACGCACACAGCCTTGATTTGATGCTGCGCGTCGTTGCGGAGCCGCTGCTCGATCATGTCGGCCTGCACGCCGTTTCGCCAGCCCTCGGTGCCCGGCAGGCCGATGAATTCTGGCTTCAGGCCCAGCCGCAGCGCCATCTTGTTCCAGAGGCTGGCGAAGTGGCCGGTCTCGAACATGAGCACGGAGTCCCCCGGGCTCAGCGTGTTGACCAGTGCGGCCTCCCACGCGCCGGTGCCGGAGGCCGGGTAGATGACCACGGGATGACGCGTCTTGAAAACGTCCTTGATGCCGGATAGCACCTTGCGCCCGAGGGCGCCGAATTCAGGTCCGCGATGGTCGATGGTGGGGTAGCTCATGGCGCGCAGCAGGCGATCCGGCACGGGGCTGGGGCCTGGGATCTGCAGGAAATGGCGACCGGCGGGATGGAAATTCAGGTTCATCGGGTTCTCCTTCAATAAATTTGCATACAATTTATGGAGAATGTACGACCCTTCGTGCCCTATGTGAATGGGCTTATTGGCTTAAGTAGTCTGAACTTTTGTATGCATAATACAAAAATTGCAGAATAAAGCTTGTTGATGAAGCTGCGCCCGGCCGCTCAAAAGAATGCGAATGTGCTTGAAGGCAGAGGTCGCAGCAGGGCCGACCCTTGCCGGGCGGCTGGGATGGAGCGCCACGCGGGGCGGCGTGGGCGTTGGAGAGTGCTGGTTCAGCTGCCGAAAATCGCCTCGAGATCCGCTTCCCCGGCGGTGCTGTCGAGCTTGAGGCTGTGCTCGATGTGGTGAAGGTGATCCAGCATGAGTTTTTCGGCGCGTACCCGGTCGCGCTTGGCGATCGCGTCGACGATCACCGTGTGCTCGTCGGCACGGCAACTGCTGGCCGTGGGTGCGTCGTACAGGAAGATGATGAGGCAGGTCAACATGCATAGCTCGCGCATGCTGCGGGCCAGCGCCGAGTTGCCTGCCAGCTCCGCCGTCAGGGTATGGAATTCGCCGGACAACCTGATCACCGCGCGCTTGTCTTCGCGCCGGCGGGCATCGAGTTCCAGCTCCTGGTGTTGCCGCAGGCGGGCGACTTTCTCGGGGGTGAGGGTGTCGATCAGGCGCTTGAGCACGGCCGGCTCGATCAGCCGGCGCGCTTCGAACACGTCGCGCGCCTGCTCGATCGAGGGCTTGGCCAGGTAGGCCCCGCGCTGGGGATAGAGTTCCACGATCTGCTCATGCGCCAGGCGGGCCAGCACCTCGCGGATGCGCGCCCGGCTGGTGCCGAAGATGTCGGCCAACCTCTCCTCGCCCAGCTTGGTGCCGGGGTGCAGGCGGTGTTCCAGAATGGCGACATAGATCCTTTCATAGATCGCATCGATCGTGTTTTCCCGGTCGAGGCGGCTCGTGGACTGGCGCGTGCTGGTCATGTCGGTCTGATTGGTGGAGGAGGGTGACTGCATTCTATCGAGTGCATCCTCATCCTCACTCGAGGGTCTCACGAGCATTGGAAAAGCCTCCCCCAGCCGGTGATGTTGGCTGATGGCATGCCGGCAGCGCGCAGCATGCCCCACACGGTGGTGCTCACGGTGTCCAGCAGCGGGATGCCCAGCTCTTCTTCTACCTGCTGCGCCATCGGCGCGGCGCGCAGGTTGGTGCAGAAGGTGGTGATGGCCTGCGGGCCATCGGCCGCCACCTCGCGCATCAACGCCAGCAGCGTCGACGGCTCGACACCGGCGAAGTCATGGTTGACGCGGATCCCCAAGTGGCGTTCCGCCACCACCTCGATGCCGAGCGCGCGGTAATTGGCCATGATGCGCTGCTGCACATCCGCGGTGTAGGGCGTCACCAGCGCCAGCTTGCGCACACCCTGCAGCGCCAACAATTCATTGAGCGCCAATACGGCCGTGGTGGCCGGAATGCCGGTGCGCTCGCGGATGCGCTCACACAGGCGGTGGTCGGCCTCGAAGCCCAGCCAGCCCGAAGACGTGCCGCTCCAGCCAATCACATCGACCTTCGCGTCGGCCAGCAGCTCGGCCGCCGCCAGGATTTTGCTGTCGTCAAACTGCCCCAGCGCCTGCGCGTCCAGCGAGATTTCGGTCACCCTGAAGCGTGAGAAGTGTGCGCTAACACCTGGAATTTCTACCGCTATGGCACTGGTCAGAGGCTCCAGGGCGGTATTGGACGAGGGGGTCAATACGCCGAGGCGAACGGGCTGGGTCATGGGCTGGCTCCTGAAAGAGGTTGTGGCAAGGATAGGGCATGGAAGCCTCCTTGCTGGTGATTGTGAACTTTATCGCAAAACTGTTGACATTAGTGTTAACACTACTGTCTGCAATTTAATTATCGTCGATATTACGCACATGTGCCGAAAAGCTCCGAATGGGCTGGGCCCGGAATTTGCGATGACGACACTATTCTTGATCTGAAAATGACAATGCACCAAAACAAATTAATGCAAAACATGTCAACAATCATGTTTGCACTAAAGACGACACTTATTCACCGGCTTGGTGCGTATGGGGCGGGTGTATGAGCAGCGCACCGTTTGACCTGGTGATTCGAAACGCGCGTGTTGCGACGGCCAGCGACACCTTCCATGCCGACATCGGGGTGCTTGGCGGGCGGATAGCCCAATTGGGAACCGGCCTGGGCCGCGGCGAGAAGGAGATCGATGCGGCTGGCCGCGTAGTCACCCCCGGAGGCGTGGACGCGCATTGCCACCTCGACCAGCCGATGGCGCCGCCCCTACGCATGGCCGACAACTTTGACACTGGCACGCGTGCTGCGGCCTGCGGCGGGACCACCACCGTGATTCCGTTCGCGGCGCAGGAAAAAGGCCAATCGCTGCGTGCCGCGGTGGATGACTACCACCAGCGCGCCGACGGACGCGCGCATGTCGATTACGCCTTCCATCTGATCGTCAGCGACCCGACACCGGAAGTCCTGAACGTGGAACTGCCGGCGCTGATCGCCGAAGGCTACACCTCGTTCAAGATCTACATGACCTACGACGACCTGAAGCTTGACGATGGCCAGATTCTCGACGTGCTGGACGTGGCGCGCCAGCATGGCGCCATGGCCATGGTGCATGCCGAAAATGCCGACTGCATCGAATGGCTGACGAAGCGGCTCGAGGCCGCCGGGCGTACCGCGCCGCGCTTTCATGCCCATGCGCGGCCCATGCTCGTCGAGCGGGAAGCGACGCACCGGGCGATCGCGCTGTCGGAGCTGGTGGACGTGCCGATTTTGATCGTGCATGTGTCGGGCCGTGAAGCGGTTGAGCAGATCCGCTGGGCGCGTGCCCAGGGCCTCAAGGTGTTTGCCGAAACCTGCCCGCAGTACCTGTTCCTGACCGCCGAGGACCTGGGGATTGACGACAGCTACCGTGGCGCGCGCTGTGTCTGCAGCCCGCCGCCGCGCGACAAGGCCAACCAGGAGGTGATCTGGAATGGCCTCAATGACGGCCTGTTCACCCTGTTCTCGTCCGACCATGCGCCGTTCAACTACGAGGGCACCGAGGGCCGCAAGCCCGGCGGCGAGGAAGTCAGCTTCCGCCACATCCCGAACGGCCTGGCCGGTATAGAGACGCGCATGGCGCTGCTCTACTCCGAAGGCGTGCTCGGCGGGCGCATCACACTCGAAAAATTCGTTGAGCTGACCGCTACCAACCCGGCCAAGGCCTATGGCCTGCACCCCCGCAAAGGCACGATCGCCATCGGCGCCGATGCCGACCTGGTGATCTGGGACGAACGCGAGTTCGTGCTGCGCAACACGCAGCTGCACCACGCGGTGGATCACACACCCTACGAAGGCAGGACCCTGAAAGCCTGGCCCGGGCTCACGCTGTCGCGCGGCGAGGTGGTGTGGGACGGAAAAGACTTCCATGGCCGGGCCGGTCGCGGCCAGTTCCTGGCCTGTGGCGCACCCTCGCTGATGCCGTCGCGCCACCTCGGGAGGCCGGCATGAAGCTGCTGCTGATCAACCCCAATATCTCGGAGAGCGTGTCGGAGCTGATCCGCAGCGAAGCGCAACGCAGCGCTTCGGCAGGCACCGAGATCGAGGTGCTGACCGCGCCCTTCGGTGTGGCCTATATCGAAACGCGCTTCGAAGCGCTGATCGGCGCCTACGCGGCGGCCCAGCTCGCCGCCGAGCACCATGCGCGTTTCGACGCGGTGGTGGTCGCAGCCTTCGGCGACCCGGGGCTCACCGGCCTGCGCGAAGCCCTGCCGGTGCCGGTGACCGGGCTCACCGAAGCCGCGCTGGCCAGTGCCTGCCTGCTCGGCAACCGCATCTCCATCATTGCCATCTCTCAGCGCATCCAGGCGTGGTACCGCGAGGTGGTGCAGTCCTATGGCCTGGGCTCCCGGCTGGCCAGCATCCGGGCGCTGGACCGGCCGCTGGCCAGCATCGGCCAGGTGCAGGACGAGCACGCCCAGGCGCTGAAAGCGCTGGCCGAACGCGCGGTCGATGAGGATGGGGCCGATGTCATTGTGCTGGCCGGCGCTCCCCTGGCGGGGCTGGCACGCGCGCTCAAGGGCCAGCTGCCGGTGCCCGTGGTCGATGGCGTCTCCAGCGCGGTACGCCACGCCGAAACCCTGGCCGCCCTGCAGCCCGGCACCGCGCAGCGCGGCAGTTTCTCCCCGCCGCCCGTCAAGCCGAATCGCGGCTTGCCTCCCGCCATCGCCAAGCTGCTCGACCGGACCAGCTGATTCTTTCCACCCTTTCCGTCATTCCTCCACTCCCAAAAGATCATCATGAAACAGCCCTCCCGCCTGCCCCTGATCACCCGCTTGGCCGCCGCTGCGGCGCTGACGCTGGCCACTGCCATGCTGCCCGTCGCGGCACAGCAGAAGCTGCAGATTGCCGGCAACTTTGCGTCGGAGCACCCGAGCAGCGTGGCGGTCGAGCAGGTGTTCAAAAAGGAGGTTGCCCGCCTGACCCACAACCAGCTGCAGGTCGATGTGTTTCCCGCCATGCAGCTGGGTGGCGCCAAGGAGAATGTGGACGCCGTGCGCTCTGGCACGCTGGCGCTGACCTGGGTCGGCGCGGCCTTCCTGTCGCGCATCGCACCCGAACTCGAAGCGGTCAGCCTGCCCTTCGTGTTCCCCAACCGGCAGAGCGCCTTCAGGGTGATTGACGGTCCGGTCGGCGATGCCATCGACAAGAAGCTGGGCGACAAGGGCTTTGTCTCGCTGGGCTGGATGGAGCTGGGCATGCGCAACGTCACGAACAGCCGGGGGCCGATCAAAAGCATGGCCGACCTGAAGGGCCTGAAGATCCGCCTGCAGCCCAACGAGACCCACCTGGCGACCTTCAGGGCGCTCGGCGCCAACCCGGTGGCCATGGACGTCAAGGAGCTGTACTCCGCACTGGAGCAGCGCGTCGTCGACGCGCAGGAGAACCCATACACGGTGATCTCGGCTGCGCGCTACAGCGAGGTGCAAAAGCAGCTGTCCAACAGCGGGCATTTCTTCGACCTCATTGCCGTGGTTGCGAGCAAGAAAGCCTTCGAGCAGCTCAAGCCCGAGTACCAGAAGGCCATACGCGAGGGCATGACCGCCACGATTGCCTTTCAGCGCAAGCTGGCCGCCGAGGAAGAGGCAAAGCGGCTGGCCGAACTGAAGGGCAAGATGACCTACACCGAAATCACGCCCGCCGCGCTGGAGGAAATGCGCCGCGCGACGGCCCCGGTCATCGAGGACGTGAAGAAGCGTGCCGGCGCTGACCTGGTGAACCAGGTGCTGGCTGAAGCCGCCCGGCGCTGACCCGAACGGCACGCAGGGAGACCGCCATGACAACGGAAACAATCGCGCTGGAACCGGCCGTGCCTGCGGGCTGGACCGGGCGCGCACTTGACGGGATGAACCGGTTCATCACGGGCGTGCTGCTCGCCACGGTAGCGGTGATGGTGGGGGTCGTATCCGCACAGGTCGCGCTGCGCTACGGCTTCAACCGCTCGATTGACTGGGCCGACGAGATCGGACGCCTGGCTTTTGTCTGGTCCATCTTTCTTGCCATCCCGCTGGGCGTGCGCCAGGGCGCGCATATTGGCATAGACATCATGGTCGACAAGCTGCCGGCCAGCTGGCGCAGCGTGCTCAAGCGGGCCGGCGCAGCGCTGTGCGCCGCCATGATGTTTGCAATTGCCTGGGCGGCCTTCCGTGTTGCGCGCGAGCAATGGGATGAACTGATGGCCACGGTCGACTGGAGCGTCGGCTGGTTCATTGTGCCGGTCGGCCTGGGCGCGCTGCTGAGCGGGTTGCACCTGATGCGCATCGTCATCGTGGGCGCGCCAGTGCAGGCGCTGGGGAGTGCCGAATGAGCCTCGCCGTCGTCATTGCCTTCATGCTGCTGGCCCTGCTCGGGCTGCCGATCGCCTTTGCCATGGGCGTGGCCGCGCTCGGCGCCCTCTGGTACAGCGGGGTGGATTTTTCGATGGTGCCGCAGCGCATGATGCACGCCGTCAATTCCTTTCCGCTGATGTCCATCCCCTTCTTCATGCTGGCCGGTGAGCTGATGATCAAGGCCGGCATCGTCGAGCGCCTGATCGCGCTGGCCAACACCATGGTCGGCCGGGTGCGCGGCGGCATGGCGCATGTCACCATGCTGTCGGGCGCGGGCCTGGCCACCGTGTCCGGTGCTGCCGTGTCGGATGCGAGCGCGCTGTCGTCCATGCTGGTGCCATCGCTGACGAAGATTTACGACAAGGGATTCGCCACCGCCATCGTCGCCGCGGCAGCCAATCTCGGGCCCATCATCCCGCCTTCCGGTGCGATGATCGTCTACGCCTTCATGGCCGGCTCGTCTGTGTCGGTCGGCGGCATGTTCATGGCCGGCGTGGTGCCGGGCCTGCTGATCACCTTCGGTTTCATCGCGCTGTGCTCGTGGATCGCCACGCGTCGCGGCTGGGCCGCCACCGGTGAGCCGTTCCGGCTGGCCACCGTGCTGGCCGAGTTGCGCCGCTCGCTGATTGTGCTGGCCATGCCGGTGCTGGTGATCGGTGGCATCGTCGGCGGCGCCTTCACGGCCACCGAGGGCTCGGCCATCGCGGTGGTTTACTCCATGGCGCTGGGTTTCTTTGTCACCCGCACGCTCAAGCTGGCCGACCTGCCCGGCATCGTGGTGCGTGCGGCCATCACCTCGGCCATGGTCGGCGCGCTGATCGCCTTTGCGTCCATCATCACCTACCTGATGACGGTGGATCTGTTGCCGCAGCAGCTCTCGGAGCTGCTCCGCGGCTTCACTACCAGCCCGCTGGCATTCCTGGTCCTGGTCGCGGTACTGCTGTTTGTTGTCGGCATGTTCCTGGAGTCGAACGCGGCCTACATCATGCTGGTGCCGCTGCTGCATCCGATCGCGCTGCAGTACGGCATCGACCCGCTGCACTTTGGCTTCCTGTTCGTCCTCAACCTTGTGATCGGCATGCTCACGCCCCCGGTCGGAGTGGTGCTGTTTGTCGTTTGCGGCATCACCGGCGTGCGCATGCGCGAGCTGGTCAGCAACCTCTGGCCCTTCATCGTGCTGATGTATGCCGTGCTCGTGCTGTGCATGCTCGTGCCTTCCTTTGTCACTGCGCTGCCGCACGCGCTCGGCTACTGAATTCATTCCCCGCGACCTGTCGCAATTTCATCAACTTTCAACCACTGGAGCTCACCATGTCATACCGTTCCCGTTTCACGATTCTTGCCGCCGTGGCCGCACTTGCCACAACACTTTGCCTGCCGGGTCATGCCCAGGAAAAGCTCAAGTTCAAGGTCATCGGCCAACCGTTGGCGACCGGCCTGATCCAGAAAAACAAGGAGCAACCGTTCTTCGAAAACTTCGCAGCCAAAACCGGCCTGCCCATTGATGCCGACTACAAGCCCATGGACACGCTAGGCATCAAGGACACCGAGCAACTGCGCGTGATGAAGGCCGGCCTGTTCGACATCGTGTCGCTGCGGGTGTCGCAGAACTCGCGTGACGAGCCCACCATTCTCGGCCTGGACCTGGTCGGCGCCAGTCCTGACTACGCCACCGGCCGCAAGGTGGCCAAGGCGTACTTCGACACCGCCGATCAGCGCCTGCAAAAGCAGTTCAACGTCAAGCTGCTCGGCGTCTGGCCGTTCGGCCCGCAAATCCTGTTCTGCGCCAAACCGATCGCCAAGCTGTCCGATGTGAAGGGACTGAAGGTCCGCGTCTACGACCAGAATCTGGCCAAGTTCATCGAGATGGTGGGTGGCACGCCGGTGCCGGTGTCGTTCGCCGACACGCACCAGTCGCTGTCGCTGGGCGTCGTGGATTGCGCGATCACTGGCCCGAGCTCGGCCAACTCGGCAGGCTGGCCCGAGGTGACCACACACCAGTTGCCGCTGGGCTTCCAGATGGCCCTCAATGGGTATGCCATTTCAATGAAAGCCTGGAACCAGCTCAAGCCCGACCAGCAGGTCAAGCTCAAGGCGGCCTTCGACGGCCTGACCGATGACATCTGGAAATATTCGGAAGAGTTGTTCCTGGACGCTTTGAACTGCAACGCCGGTAAGGACCCTTGCACCAACGGCAAGAAGTTCAAGCTCGTCAATGTGGCTGTGACGCCGGCCGACGGCGAACTGGTACGCGGTGCCGTCAGCAAGGTTAGCCTGCCGGTCTGGGCCGAAGTCTGTGACAAATCCAACCCGGGCTGCTCGCAACAGTGGCGTGCCCAGGTCGCACCGGTGCTGGGGCTGAAATGAGCAATGCCACTACCATCAACCGGGGCCGGCCAACGGCGGCCCCCATCCAAAAGAGACTCGACATGAAGGACCATATTGAGAACGTGCTGGCCACGGTGTTCGGCGGCATCTTCCTGCTGCTGGCGTGCGTGGTGGCGGTCGAAACCGTCTCGCGCAAGGTGTTCAACGTGTCGTTGCAAGGCGCCGACGAGCTGGGTGGTTATGCGCTGGCCGTGGGCTCCACCATCGCGTTCAGTCTGGCACTGATGGGGCGCAATCACATCCGGGTGGATGTATTTCATGAGCGGTTTCCGCGCGCCATGCAGGCTTTCCTGAACTGGTTTTCCATCGTGACGTTGGCTTCCTTCGGGGTCTTCGTGGCTTGGGTTGCAACCAAGGTCATCACCGATACCCTGCAGTACGGCAGCACCGCGCAGACGCCTTGGGCCACGCCGCTGATCTGGCCGCAGGCCGTCTGGTATGCCGGGCTGGTGATCTTCGCTCTGGTGGCCATCGGTTATTCGCTGCGTGCCAGCTGGCTGCTGCTGAACCGGCAAGTCGAAACGCTGAACCATGACTTCCATCCCAAGAGCGCCAAGGAGGAGCTGAAGGAAGAGCTCGATGACCTCGCCCAGCGCCAGTCCGCAGAACAAGGAGCTCAAGCATGAGCATAGGATTATTTGGACTCGCCTTCGTGGCGATGCTTGGCATGATGCTGGTCGGCATACCGATCGCCGTGTCCATGGCAGCTGTGGGCATCATCGGCGGTATCGCCGCTTATGGCGCGCCTTTTATGGACTCGATAGCGCCCGTGGTCTGGGGCGTGCACAACGAGAGCCTGTTGACCTCGATTCCGCTGTTCATCCTGCTGGGGGAGTTGCTGCTGCGCTCGGGCATTGCTGACCGCATGTACATCGCCCTGTCGGCCTGGCTCGGACGGCTGCCTGGTGGCTTGCTGCACACCAACATCGGCAGTTGCGCGTTGTTTGCTGCGACCTCCGGTTCGTCGGTGGCTACAGCGGCCACTGTGGGTACCGTCGCACTGCCATCCCTGCAAAAACGTGGCTACCCCATGCGCGCTTCGCTCGGCTCGCTGGCGGCCGGCGGCACGCTGGGCATCCTGATCCCGCCCAGCGTCAACATGATCGTCTACGGCTCGCTGACCAACAACTCGATCGGCAAGCTCTTCATTGCCGGCATCATCCCTGGCCTGTTGCTGACGGGCTGCTTCATGCTGTACATCGCCGTGTCGTCGCTGATGAGTGGCAACGCCATGCGCGAGGCCAAGGTGCCGATGGCCGACAAGCTGCGCTCGCTGGTGCATCTGGTGCCGCCCATGGTCGTGTTCGGTATCGTGATGGGCAGCCTGTACTTCGGCATCGCCACCACCACGGAAAGCGCGGCACTGGGCGTGATCGCGGCGCTGGGCTTTGTCGTGCACTCAGGGAAGATGAGCCGCGAACTGCTGCGCACCTGCTTCATCTCCACGGCGCGCGTCAGCGGCATGATCCTGCTGATCATGACGGCAGCCTTCATCCTCAACCTGACCATCAGCCTGACCGGCGTGGCCGAGACGATGACCAAGTGGGTGGCGGGCCTGGGCCTGTCGGCAACCGGTCTGATCCTGGCGCTGATCGTGTTCTACCTGATTCTCGGCATGTTCATGGATGTGCTGTCGATGCAGGTGGCGACCATCCCGATCACCTACCCGATCGCCACGGCGCTGGGCGTGGATCCGATCTGGTTCGGCATCTTCATCGTGCTGATGTGCGAGCTGGGCCTGATCACGCCACCGGTGGGCATGAACCTGTTCGTGGTGCATGGCATACGGCCCGACAAGGGCGGCATAGAGGACGCGATCTGGGGGGCGCTGCCTTACGCGGCCATCATGATCCTGTTCACCTTGCTGATCATGTTGGTGCCGCAGATCGTCACCTGGCTGCCCGCCCACATGTGAGGACTGAACGCGAATGATCGACAACGACTTGTGGCGCCTGGGCGCCGTAGAGCTGGGTCAGCGCTTTCGCGAGCGCTCCCTCACGCCACTGGCGGTGGCCCAGGCCTGCCTGGCGCGACTGGAAGCGGTGAACCCGCGACTGAACGCGGTCATCGCACGGCGTGACGCCCTCCTCCTGGAGGAGGCCAAGGCCTCCACGGAGCGCCATGCACGCGGACAGCCGCTGTCGGTGCTTGACGGCATTCCGCTCACCGTGAAGGACAGCCTCTACCTGGCCGACCTGCCGACCACCTGCGGCACGGCGGCGCTGCGCGAGCACCGGCCCGGCCACGACGAGCTGGCCGCCGCGCGGGCCCGCGCCGGTGGCGCCCTGATCATCGGCAAGACCAATGTGCCCGAGTTCGCCAACGACGGCTACACGGCCAACCCGCTGTTCGGCGTCACCGGCAACCCCTGGGCTCCGGAGCTCTCGCCCGGCGGCTCCAGCGGCGGTGCGGTGGCCGCCGTGGCCGCCGGCATCGCGCCGCTGGCGATCGCGCAGGACGGCGGCGGCTCGATCCGCCGCCCGGCCTCGCACACCGGGCTGGTCGGCCTCAAGCCTTCGCTCAGTGCCTGGCCGCGCGAGCACGCGCTGCCCGGCCTGCTGCTGGACTTTGACTGCATCGGCCCGGTGGCGCGCACAGTGGCCGACGCGCGCTTGCTGTTCGAGGCCCTGCGCGGCCCCTCGCCGGTGGACCGATCCTCGATGGCGGCGGCCTGGGCAGCGGCGCAGCCGCGGCCTGCGGGCCCGCTGCGCGTGCTCTACGTCGAGCGGTTGAACGCGAACCCGCTGGACCCGCAGATCGCCGCCAGTTGCCTTCAGGCCATGCAGCAGCTCGCCGCGCTGGGCCACCGCGTCGAGACTGGCGAATTGCCGCTGGACGTGAGGTTCATGACCGAGGCCTGGCCGCAAATCGGCCAGGTGGGCCTGGCCGCGATGTTCGATCAGCATCCCGACTGGGAAGCCCAGGCCAGTCCCAAATACCGCGAGGCGGCCGAGGCTGGCCGACGCGTCTCGGGCGCGCGGGTCTGGCAGATCATGGAAGCGGTGCGGCGCTTGCGCCGCGAAAGCGCCGCGCTGTTCGAGCGCATCGACGTGGTGGTCATGCCCGCTGCCGCCGCGCTGCCCTGGCCGGCTCACGAGGCCTATCCGTCCGTCATTGACGGCCAGCCTGTCGGCCCGCGCGGCCATGCAGCCTACACCGGTTGGGTCAATGCCGCGGGCCTGCCGGGCCTGGCCGTGCCCTGCGAGCCCTCACGCGAGGGCCTGCCCATCGGCATGCAAATGATCGGTGCCTTTGGCGCCGACGATCAACTGCTCGATCTCGGCGCCAGCTACGAGGCGGCGCATCCGTGGAGCGGGCGCTGGCCTGCCCTGTAAAACAACTACTTAATTACTGCTTAACTTTTTCGATACATCCAAGGAGACAAAAAATGCAAAGACGTCATTTCATCCAGGCCACCGGCGCAGGTGCCGCTGCGCTGGCCCTGCCCGCGCTGCGGGCGCAAAGCTGGCCCACGGGGCCCATCCGCATCGTCGTCGGCTTTCCGCCCGGCGGCGGGGCCGATGCGCTGGCCCGCGTGGTGGGGCTGAAGCTGGGCGCCCTGTGGAACCAGCCCGTCGTCATCGAAAACAAGGCCGGCGCGTCCGGCACCCTGGCCGCCGAATACGTGGCCCAGCAGGCGAGCGACGGCACCACCTTGCTGCTGACCACCATCAACAGCCATGCCCTGGCACCCGCCGTGCTGCCAAAGATGCGTTACCACCCGGAGCGTGACTTCGTGCCGGTGGCGTTGCTGGGCCTGACGCCCAACCTGCTGATTGCCGGGGCCAACCAGCCTGCAAAAAACGTGAAGGACCTGGTGGCCTTGTGCAAAGCCAAACCGGGCGTGGTCACTTTCGGCTCGGCCGGGCCCGGCACCGCCCAGCACTTCGCGCTGGAGCTGTTCAAGCTGCGCGCCAAGGTCGACGCGCTCCATGTGCCCTACAAAGGTAGCGGCCCGCTGCTGACCGACCTGGTCGGTGGGCAGATCCAGTACAGCTTTGAAACGATGACGGCGGCAACGCCCCACGTCAAGAGCGGGCGCGCCATTGCGGTGGCGCAAACCCGCAGCAAGCGCGTGAAAGCCTATCCCGATGTGCCCACGATGCAGGAGCAGGGTTTTGCCGGCTTCGAAACCTTCAACTGGTATGGCCTTTCGGGCCCGGGCAAGCTGCCGGCACCCATCGCGGCGCGCATGAACAAGGACATCAACACCGTGCTGGCGATGGCCGACGTGCAGGAGAAGTTCGATGCCTTTGGCGTCGAGGACGGAGGCGGTTCACCCGAGAAGTTTGCCGAACTGGTGCGCAGTGAAATCGTTAAATGGGCCAAAGTGGCCCAGGAGGCCAATGTCCGGGTCGACGGCTGACCCGTCCGCCGCTGTGCCGCTCTGCCGCAGGGCGGGGCGGCGGCGTTGAAACCCTTGCGAAGGCGTCCTGCCTTCGCGGCGATTCGCGTCTCACGCCGGGCGCGAATCCCTGTCCCCGGCTTGCGGTAACAGGGAGAGGTCTAGAGCTGCACCGACGCCTCACCCACGCCGTCGAAGCGCGCGTGTACCAGTTCACCGGGCGCGGCGGGCAATATGCCGCACCACGTTCCGGTGGTCACCACCGTGCCGGCCGGCACCGTCTGCCCATCACGGCTCGCATGCCGCAGCCATGCCGGCAAGACCCAGGCCGGGTCCTGCATGGAGTGCGTGCCGCGTCGCTCGACCACCGGCCGTGCGCCAATCCGGATGGTGCAGGACTGCGCGTCCCAGTCACGCGGCGCAAAAGGCACCCATTGGCCCAGCACCAGGGCGCTGTGCGACTGCAGGTCCGCCAGTTTTAGCAGGGCCGGTGCGTCCAGGGCCTGGCGCCAGCGCGAATCGACCAGCTCAATCGACACGGCCATCGCATCCACTAGCGTGACCGCTTGCGGATGGGTCAGGCCGGCGGCATCGGCCGGGGTCACGTCACGGCCGATGCGCAGCGCAATTTCAACCTCGACCAGGCAGATGTTGAAGGGCCATGCGCCCGCCTGCGCAGGGCTGGGCCACACGCCTTCAGGCGGCAGCGGCGCGTGCGTGAGTATTGCGTCGCGGGACGGGCCGCCTGATTTCCAGCAACGGGGGAAGGGCGCAGCCGGCCCCTGCATGGCCTGGGCCACCAGGGCTTGTACTGCATAGGCATCGTCGGCAGTGGTCAGGTGATCGGCGAGCGCTTGCGCGTCAGCGGGTTGGTGGTTGCGGCGTGCCTGCAGGATGGCTTCGGCCACTGCGGCCTGGTTGGGTGTTGTCATGGGATTTTCCTGTTGAGTCGTTGGCTTGAATAAGCTTGAACAAGCCTGGATGGGTCGGGATGGGCCTGGATATTGTCGTCTTGCCGGCGCCTGCGGCAAGCGCATGGAAAGCTATAACAGTTTTGACATGGATGATGCGAAACGCGAAACGCGAAACGCGAAACGCGAAACGCGAAACGCGAAACGCCGGCGCGGCGCTCGTAGTGCGTGAGCAGGCAGGCCCGCTCACGCGTACGCATGCGCACGCAAGGACGTTCGAGTGCGGCGACGTTCAGGCCGGGTTGCTGAACAGGGCGACCAGGTCCACCTCGGGTGTCGTGGTGTCACGCCGCAGCTTGACTTCAGCGCCGTGCAGGTGATGGCTCATCAGGCGGCAGGCATGCTCGCTGTCGCCGCCTTCCAGGGCGTCGAGGATTTCGAGGTGCTCGTCGAAGGAGCAGACATTGCTGCCCGGCGAGTCGTACAGCGCAATCATCAGCGTGGTGCGCGCAATCAGGCTGCGCAAAATATCTTCAAGCTCGGTGTTGCCCAGCAGGCGGGCGACCTGCAGGTGGTATTCGCCGGACAGGCGAACCCAATTGGACCATTCGCCGGCCAGGTAGGCGGCGCGCTCCTCCGCCACCAGGCTGCGTATGGCCGCCAGTGTTTTCGGCGTCGCTTTCTGGCTCAGCGAGCGAATGATGCCGCTCTCTATCAGTTGCCGGGCCTCAAAGACCTGGTGCATTTCCTGCGGCCCCGGCTGGGCAATGGTGGCGCCCCGGTTGTGCTGCAACTCGATGACTTTTTCACCGGCCAGCCGCACAAATACCCGGCGCAGCAGGGAGCGGTTGACGCCAAAAGCCTCGCACAGCCGGGTTTCGACCAGCCGGGTGCCAGGGGGCAGGCGATGGGCCAGCACGGCCTCGACGATGGCGTGGCGGACCCGGTTTTCCTCGGCCAGCTCGGTTTGGGACGCATCGCTGGCGGTTTCCGGCCGGGCCAGTGAGGGCTTGTTTTTAGGGGGGCGGGACATGGTTCTTCTAGGTAGTTCAGGGCTGAATGGTGCCACATTTTTTATTTTATTGTCACCGTTTAAAAAAAGATTGTGACAATCAAAGAATTTAATGTCACAATAAATTCATGAAAATTAAAATTCCAACGGGTTTTACTGAAATTTCATTAGCAAACTGACCAAAAGTTATTGTGACAATCTTGAAAAATATGCGGATTCAGCTCATCAACCCGAACACGACGGATGACATGACGGCCAAGATGGCGGTGGCGGCCCGTCAGGTCGCTTCTGCCGGCACGCACATCCTGGCGGTGCAGTCGCTCACCGGGCCTGCCTCGATTGAAAGCGCCAGTGATGAAGCGCTGGCGCTGCCGGGGCTGCTGGCCCAGATCCAGGCCGGCGAGGCCATGGGCGTGGATGCCCACGTGATTGCCTGTTTCGGCGACCCCGGCCTGCGCGCCGCGCGTGAAATGGCCAGGGCGCCGGTGATCGGCATTGCGGAAGCGGCCATGCAGGTGGCCTGTCTCGTGTCGGCGTCGTTCAGCATCGTCACCACGCTGGCGCGCACCGTGCCAACGGCGGAGCGCCTGTTGCTGGACTACGGCATGGTCAGCCGTTGCCGGCGGGTGCGGGCCACCGGCATTGCGGTGCTGGAGCTGGAGGCGCAGACCAGCCAGGCGCTGAAACAAAAAATCAGGGCCGAATGCGAGCGTGCCCTGGCCGAGGATGGTGTCGGTGCGATTGTGCTGGGCTGCGCCGGCATGGCCGACCTGTGTGCCGAACTGACGGGCCAGCTGGGCGTTCCCGTCATTGATGGCGTCACCTCGGCCGTGAAGCTGGCCGAAGCGCTGGTGGGCCTGGGCATGCGCACCAGCAAGCAGGGTGACTACGCGCCGCCGCAGGTCAAGTCGTACACCGGTCCCATGGCGCAGTTTGCGCCGGCCGCCTGATTCATTTTTGCGTTCCCATTTTCATTTCCATTTTTCATTTCCGTTCCCCGGGCAATCCCCAAACCTCAACCCCCATCCTTAAAGGATATCTCCATGAAGATCTCGACATCATTCAAACGCGGTGCGATTGGCCTGGCGCTCGGTCTTGCGATGACGGCAGCAGGCGCCAACACCTTCACCTGGTCTTCCAATCTGGACGCCCTGTCCATGGATCCCCACTCCACCAATAACAGCTTCACCAACGCATTCGTCAGCAACATCTACGAGTCGCTGGTCCGCTTCAACGACAAGCTGCAGATCGAGCCGGCGCTCGCCACCTCCTGGAAGGTCGTCAGTCCCACGGTCTGGCGTTTCACCCTGCGCCAGGGGGTGAAGTTTCACAACGGTGAAAGCTTCGACGCCGACGATGTGGTGTTTTCATGGCAGCGCGTCAACACGCCGGGCTCGCTGGTCAAGGGCAACCTCAGCGACCTGAAAGAGGTGCGCAAGGTGGATGCCTTCACCGTTGACGTGGAGACCAACAGCCCACTGCCGACCCTCACCAACGAGCTGGTCCAGCTGCTGGTCATGGACAAAGGCTGGTCCGAGCAAAACCGCGCCACCGAAGCCAGCGACCTGGGGCGGCAGAAGGAAAACTTCGCCAACCGCAATGCCAACGGCACCGGCCCCTTCAAGCTGATTTCGCGCGAGGTCGACACGCGCACGGTGCTGGCGGTCAATCCCGGCTGGTGGGACAAGCCCAAGCACAACCTGACCCAGGTCATGTTCACGCCCATCAAGTCGGATGCCACCCGCACCTCGTCGCTGATCAGCGGCGGCATCGACGCGGCCATCAATGTGCCGCTGCAGGATGTGCAGCGCCTGAGGTCGGTGCCGACGCTGGAGGTCGTGCAGGGCCCCGAGCTGCGCACCATCTTCATGGGCATGGACCAGAGCCGCGACGAGCTGCTGTACAGCGACGTGAAAGGCAAAAATCCGTTCAAGGACGTGCGCGTGCGCAAGGCGGTTTACCAGGCCATCGATGTGGACGCGCTCAAGCGCTCGGTCATGCGGGGTGCTTCCTGGCCCGCGGGGAATCTGCTGTCGCCTTCCCTCAATGGCTCGCCGGTGGCACTGAACAAGCGCCTCCTGCCGTACAACCCGGAGGCCGCCAAGGCCCTGCTGGCCGAGGCCGGCTACCCCAGCGGCTTCACCGTGGGCATGCAGTGCCCCAACGACCGCTATGTGTACGACGAAGCGCTTTGCCTGGCGATGTCCTCGATGCTGGCCAAGGTGGGCATCAAGACCAACCTGATGATCGAGCCCACCGCCAAATGGAGCGTGCGCCTGAACTCCAATGATGTGTCGTTCTACATGGTGGGGCACGCCGGCCTGCCCATGGCCGATGTGTACGGCTTGCTGAAGGACGTGGTCGCCACCCGCACCGGCAAGGAAGGCTCGCTCAATGCCGGTAAATACTCCAATCCGAAGTTCGACGCCTACATGCCGCAGATCGCCAGCGAAATCGATCCTGCCAAGCGGGCGCGGCTGATCGAGGAAGCGGTGACCATCGAGCGTGCCGATGTCTCCCACATTCCGCTGCACCAGCAGCCGGTGACTTGGGCGTCGCGCAAGGGCATCGCTATGGCGCAGGCGCCCGACAACCAGCTTCGCCTGTGGCTGGTCAACGTCGCCCCGAGATAAGGCGAGCGGACATGCAACCGGGTGCACGGTGGATGACTGACAAGCCATCGGCACCTATTTGGGAGACAAACTGATGTTGCGCTTTCTTCTGGGCCGGCTGGCCAACGGTGCCATCGTGATGGTGCTGGTGTCCATGCTGTCGTTTGCACTGTTTAACTTCATTGGCGATCCGGTCAGCAATCTGGTCGGTGAAAATGCCACGGTCAACGAGCGTGAGGCCATGCGCCAATCGCTGGGGCTCGACCAACCGCTGCCGCTGCAGTACCTGAAGTTTGTCGGGCGCGCCGTGCAGGGCGAGTTCGGCGTGTCCTACCGCAATATCGAGCCGGTATCGCGGGTGATTGCCAGCCGGCTGCCCGCCACACTGGAGCTCAGCCTGATAGCCGCCATCCTGGCGCTGGGCGTCGGCATTCCCATGGGCGTGTATGCGGGTCTGCATCCGCGCTCGCTGCTGACCCGCAGCCTGCAGGTCATTTCACTGGTCGGCATTTCGGTGCCGTCATTTGTGACCGGCATCATGCTGATCCTGCTGTTCTCCATCTCCCTGAACTGGCTGCCGTCCTTTGGCCGTGGCGAGACGGTGATGCTGGGCGTCTGGAGCACCGGCTTTCTGACGGTGACGGGCTGGAAGTCCCTGCTTATGCCCGCCGTGACACTGGCGCTGTTCCAGCTGACGCTCTTCATGCGCCTGACCCGCACGCAAATGATGGAGGTGCTGCGCAGCGAGTACATCAAGTTCGCACGGGCGCGGGGCTTGCGGGAGCGCTCCATCAATTACCGCCACGCGCTGCGCAACACCCTGATTCCCATCATCACGGTGGCCGGCCTGCAGCTGGGCTCGATGATTGCCTTTTCCATCATCACCGAAACGGTCTTCCAGTGGCCGGGCCTCGGGCTGCTGATCATCCAGGCCATCAATTTTGGCGATGTACCGGTGATTGCCGCCTACCTGCTGCTGATCGCGCTGCTGTTCGTGCTGATCAACATGGTGGTGGACCTTCTGTATTTCGCGGTGGACCCGCGCCTGCGCGCACAGCGCTGAGGAGCACGACATGAATTCCATGATGCTGACCCTGCGCCGCTGGCGCCAATCCGATCTCGCCTGGAGCCTGGGCCGTTCGCCCGAAGCCTGGCTGTCCGCCCTGGTGCTGCTGGCCTACATCGGCATGGCGCTGCTGGCGCCTTTGCTGGCGCCGCAAAACCCCTTTGACCTGACGACGCTGGACCTGATGGACGCGCGCCTGCCGCCGGCCTGGAGCGAAGGTGGCCAGCTGAGATACCTGCTGGGTACCGACGGCCAGGGACGCGACATGGTGTCGGTGATGCTGTATGGCCTGCGCATGTCGCTGCTGGTCGGTATTGCGTCCACGCTGCTCTCGCTGGTGGTCGGCGTGACGCTGGGGCTGATCGCCGGCTATGCCGGCGGCCGGCTGGACAACGTCATCATGCGTGCGGCCGACGTCCAGCTGAGCTTTCCGGCCATCCTGGTGGCGCTGCTGATTGACGGCCTGTCGCGCACCGTGCTGCCGCGCGCCGTGCACGAGCAGCTGTCGCTGCTGATTGTGGTGGTGGCGATTGCGCTGGCCAACTGGGTGCAGTACGCCCGGACGGTGCGCAGCGTCACCATGATCGAAAAAGACAAGGACTACGTCAACGCGGTGCGGCTGATCGGCATGGGCCGGGCGCGCATTCTGTTTCGCCACGTGCTGCCCAACATCTTGAGCCCGGTGCTGGTCATCGCCACGCTGTCCATCGGACTGGCGGTGCTGACCGAGGCCACCCTGAGCTTTCTGGGGCTGGGTGTGCCGGCCACGTCGCCGTCGCTGGGCACCCTGATCCGGCTGGGCAATGAGGTGCTGTTTTCCGGGGAGTGGTGGATCACGGTGTTGCCGGGGCTGCTGCTCATTGGCCTGGTGCTCAGTGTCAACCTGTTTGGCGACTGGTTGCGCGACGCGCTCAATCCACGGTTGAAATAATCATCATGACCACTTCCAACATTGCGTCACCCGCTGCGCCCCTGCTGTCGGTGCGCCACCTGCGCGTGCAGATTCCTACCCGCCACGGCCCCCTGACGGCGCTCGACGACGTGAGTTTCGACATTGCGCGCGGCGAGATCCTCGGCTTTGTCGGTGAATCCGGCGCCGGCAAATCCATCACCGGCATGGCCGTGCTGGGCCTGCTCGATCCGCCCGCCCATGTCACCGCCGGCGAGATCATCTTTGACGGCCAGCCCATTCACGGCTTGCCCGCCGCCCAGATGCGCAGGCTGCGCGGCCGCCGCATCGGCGCGATCTTCCAGGACCCGCTGCTCAGCCTCAACCCCTTGCTGACGGTGGGCGACCAGCTCACGGAAACCATGCGGACCCACCTGCCCATGAGCCGCGATGAAGCCCGCGAGCGGGCCATCGAGTGGCTGCGCCAGGTCGGCATTCCCTCGCCGGCCGAACGCGTGGACGCCTACCCGCACCAGTTCTCGGGCGGCATGCGCCAGCGCATCGTGATCGCGCTGGCCCTGTGTGCCGAACCCGATCTGGTGATTGCCGACGAACCGACGACGGCGCTCGATGTCTCGGTGCAGGCGCAGGTGCTGGAACTGCTGCGCACGCAGTGCCGTGAGCGCGGCACCGCCGTGCTGCTGGTGACGCACGACATGGGCGTGATTTCCGAAAACGCCGATCGCGTGGCCGTCATGTACGCCGGCCACATTGCCGAGACCGGCCCGGTGGACCAGATCGTCAACCAGCCGCGCCACCCCTACACGCGCGGGCTGATGGGCTCGATCCCGCCGGTCGACCATGACACCCTTTGGCTGCAGCAGATCGACGGCGCGATGCCCCGGCTGTCCGCCCGGCCCACCGGCTGCCCCTTTCACCCGCGCTGCAAACATGCGACCGAGCAGTGCGTCACTACGCGGCCCATGCCGCACCCGGAAGGCGTGGCGCTGGTGGCCTGCTGGCATCCGCAGCTAGGCATGGCCGCCGCAGGCGTCGCAGGAGTGGCAGCATGAACATGCCTTACTTGAGTGTCAAAAACCTGTCGCGCGAATTCAAGGCGCAGGGCCGTACGGTGCGCGCCGTGGACAACGTGAGCTTTGAGATTCCCGTGGGCTCCACCTTCAGCCTGGTGGGGGAGTCGGGCTGCGGCAAGACCACGCTGGCCCGTGTGATTGCCGGGCTGGACAAACCCAGTGCGGGCTCCATGCAGTTCAGCGCGCCGGTGGACGGCCGCGTGCACCGCACCCAGATGATTTTCCAGGACCCCTATGCCTCGCTGAACCCGCGCTGGCGTATCGGGGATGCGATCGCCGAGCCCATCACCTTCCAGAATCTGCGCCTGCGCGCGGATGTGAAGCAGCGTGTGGAAGACCTGCTGGCCCGCGTGGGCCTGTCGGCGGCCGATACCGCCAAGTTCCCGCACGAATTTTCAGGCGGCCAGCGCCAGCGTGTGTCGATCGCCCGCGCGCTGGCTGGCGAGCCCAGCTTCCTGGTGTGCGACGAGCCCACCTCCGCGCTGGATGTGTCGGTGCAGGCGCAAATCCTGAACCTGCTCAAGCGCCTGGAAAAAGAGGAGGGCCTGACCAGCCTGTTCATCAGCCACAACCTGGCCGTGGTGCGTTTTGTCTCGTCCATGATCGGCGTCATGTACCTGGGCCGCCTGGTCGAGGTGGCGCCGACGGCCGAGCTGTTCTCGGCGCCCCGCCATCCGTACACGCAGCTCTTGCTGGCCGCCATTCCGCGCATCGGCCAGGGTCGCCGTCCGGTGAGTCTTCCGGCCGGCGAGCTGCCCAGCCCGCTGGCGCCGCCGCCAGGCTGCACCTTTCATCCGCGTTGCCCGGCGGCCATGGACATCTGCCGCCGCGAAGCGCCGGCGCTGCGCACGCTGGACAACGGTGTCTCGGTCGCCTGCCATGCCGTCGGCAGCGGTGGCCAGCCCGTGCGCTTCATGCCGGGCGCGGCGCATCCCACTGCTCCTGATTCTGCCGCTTCATCCTTTTCACTCGCCTGAGTTGCCCATGACTGAAAACACAGACCACGTAGACCGCATAGACCACGTAGATCTTCTGATAGAGCACGGCACAGTCATCAGCATGGACGCGCAACGCCGCGTCATCGAGGACGGCGCCGTGGCGGTCAGGGCCGACCGCATTGTGGCCGTCGGCACGTCCGCGGAACTGCGCGCCCGCTTCACGGCCACCAAAACCATCAACGCCTACCGCAAGGCGGTGTTGCCCGGCCTGATCGACAGCCATGCCCATGCCGGCCACGGCATGCTGCGGACCATGGGGGCGGGGGACCCCGGCGCCTGGATGGACGCCTGCGCCGTGATCTACACCACGGCATCGGATGAGCAGTTCTGGCGCGCCGAGTCGGCCATGACCTCGCTGGAGCGCCTGAAGGCTGGCGTGACGACGGGGGTGTCGCTGTTTGGCGGCGGCGACTCCATCATGCGGGTGGACGACCCCAAGTACGCGAGGGTGCATTGCGATGCGGTGGCGCGCGCCGGCACCCGCTCGGTGGTGGCGGTGGGCCCTTCGCGTCCTGCAGGGCCCACGCGCTATGTGGACTGGGCGACCGAGCCACCGACCTCGCGCGATGTCGATGCCGCGACGGTGCTGGAGGTCTGCAACCAGATCATTGACGAGAACCACGGCCGGGCCGACGGCCGCCTGAGCATCGCCATAACGCTGGCGGTGTTTGCGCCCATGCATGAGCCGGACCACGTGCTGCTGCGCGATGAGTTCCACCGCCAGGCGAGGGATTACTTCGGCCTCGCGAAGGCGCGCGGCCTGACCTTCACGCAGGATGGCCACCGCACCGGCACGCTGGCCCTGGCGCACCGCGAGCTGGGCCTGCTGGGCCCGACTTCCTTCATGTCGCACAGCATTGACCTGAACGAGGAGGACATCGCCGTGACCCGCGAGACGGACACCCGCATCGTGCACAACCCGAGCGCCATCATGTCGATTCGCGGCCGCTGCCCGGTGCCCGAGCTGATCGATGCCGGCGTCACGGTGGCGATCGGTTCGGACGGTGCCGCGCCGGACCGCGGCTACGACATGTTCCGCCACATGTCCCAGTGCATGCACTACCACCGCCGGCATTTCCGCGACGCGGGCGTGCTGCCCCATGGCAAGGTGCTGGAAATGGTGACGATTGACGCGGCCCGGGCACTGGGCATGGAGCATGAGATTGGGTCGCTGGAGGCCGGCAAGAAAGCCGACATCATCCTGGTGGACCTGTTCAAGCCCCACATGCTGCCGCTGAACATGCCGGTCTACCGCGTCACCTGCTTTGCCAACGCCGCCGATGTGAGCACCACCATCGTCAACGGCCGCCTCCTGATGGAAGACCGCCAGGTGCAGACCGTCAACGAAAGCGAGATACTGGAAGAGGTGAATGAAGCCGCCGAGCGCATGCTCGACCGCAGCGGCCTGCGGCACCTGACGCAGGCCCCGGCGCGGCTGTGGGGTGTCAGCCATTATTGAACGCAGCAGCAGCGCAGCGGGGGCTGCTACCGCCAGCGTTGCCAGCCATGACCTGTGAAGGACTATCCATGCAAAATCTGATGATACGGGGCGGCCGGCCCTGGGGTTCCCAGACCGCGGACATCGCCGTACGGGATGGCCGCATTGCCGCCATCGGCGCCGATCTTCCCGCCGCGCCGGGGGACGAAATTGTGGACGCCCGCGGCTGCCTGGTCATACCGGGCCTGGTGGACGCGCATGCCCATATCGACAAGACCCTCTGGGGTACGCCCTGGCATCCGCACCAGGCGGGTCCCACCCTGATGGACAAGATCCAGAACGAGCGGCAGGTGCTGGACTCGCTGGGCCTGGCGCCCGAAGTCCAGAGCGCCCGGCTGCTCAGGCGCCTGATCGCTTGCGGGACCACCCATGTGCGCACCCACGTCGATGTGGGCCCCGACGTCGGGCTGGCGCACCTGCATGGCGTGCAGGCGATGCGCGACAGGCATCGCGACTGGATCGATATTGACTTTGTGGCGTTCCCGCAGACGGGCGTGATGATCCGGCCGGGCACGCTCGAGCTGCTGGAGCAGGCCGTGCGTGATGGCGCGGAGGTGATCGGCGGACTCGATCCCGTGGGTGTCGACCGCGACCCCAAGGGCCAGCTGGACGGGATCTTCGCCATTGCCGGCCGGCACGGTTGTGGGGTCGACATTCACCTGCATGACCGCGGCGACCTGGGCGCGGTGACCATCGAAATGATTGCCGAGCGCACCCGCAGCCTGGGCCTGGCCGGCAAGGTGGCGATCAGCCACGCGTTCTGCCTGGGCGGGGTCGAGCCTGCGCGCCTGGAGTCCCTCATCGCGCTGCTGCTGGACAACGACATCGCGATCATGACCCACGCACCGTCGGGCCCGACACCCTTCCCGCCGATACGCCTGCTGCACGAGCGCGGGGTGCGGCTGTTCACCGGGTCGGATGGCATTCGCGATACCTGGAGTCCACTGAACAACGGCGACATGCTGGAGCGCGCCTACCTGCTGGCCTACCGCAGCGGCTTCCGTGACGATGCCGGTATTGAAATCGCCCTGCGCATGGCGACTTACGGCGGCGCACAGGTGATGGGCGTCGAACACTATGGCCTGGCGGTGGGCTCGGCTGCCGACCTGGTGCTGGTCGAAGCCGAAACCGCCGCCGAGGCCGTCGCCTTTCATCCGGCGCGCCGGCTGGTGCTCAAGCGCGGCCGCGTGGTCGCCCGTGATGGGCGGTCCCTGCTGCCTGAAGTTGCGTGAACTTGCATGAACCTGCATGAGGCGACAACCTGCGTTCCACCCATATGCCCTGAAATTTCCTGAAAGGTTTTCCGTGTCCGATCTTTTTACTTCCAGACGCCGTGCCCTGTGCCACGTCCTGACCCGCGCCAGCGCGCTGGCAATCCTGGCCGTCATTCCGGCCCTGAGCGGCCTGTCCCACGCGCAGGAATGGCCCGGCAAGCGGCCCATCACCCTGGTGGTGGGGTTCCCCGCTGGGGGCAGCGCCGACATGATTGCGCGCACCATCGCCGAGCCGCTGGGCAAGCGCCTGGGCACACCGGTCGTGATTGAGAACGTCAGCGGTGCGGGCGGCACCATCGCCGGCCAGAAGGTGGTGAATGCCGCACCCGACGGCTACACCCTGTTCATGGCCTCGGGCAGCGAAGTGTCGATTGCCCGGCTGTTCAATCCGGCGGTCAAATACAACGGGGAAACCGACTTCACCCATATCGGGCTGATTGGCGATGTGCCCCTGGTGCTGGTGGCCAGCCCCAAATCCGGGCTCAGGAGCGCGCCGGAAGCGCTGCTCAAGGCCCAGCGGGAGCCGGGTGCGCTGAGCTATGCCTCCTCCGGCGTGGGTACCGTGCTGCATGTGGCCGGCGAGCTGCTGAACCAGAAGGCGGGAACCAAAATTACCCATGTGCCTTACCGCGGCGCGGCGCAAATGGCCGTCGACGTGGCGGGCGGCAACATCGAACTGGCTTTTTTCATGACACCCACGGCCTTGCCCCACATCGAGGCCGGCAAGATGGTGGCGCTGGGCGTCACGACCCCGGGCCGCTCCCGGGCTGCGCCGCAAATCCCGTCGCTGTCGGAAACCCCGGCGCTCAAGGGCTTTGACATCAGCCTGTGGAACGGCCTGTTCGGTCCGGCCAAAATGCCGCCGGCCATCACCGCCCGCCTGAACCGCGAGCTGAACGAGGTCTTGCGCGAGCCGGCGGTCTGGCAAAAACTGCAGAAGGCCGGCGTCGAAACCCAGGGCGGCACGCCCCAGGCGTTGACGCAGCGTATCCGCGACGAGGTCAAGCGAGTCCAGAGCATTGCGCCTGCCGCGATGAAGACCGGCGGTTAAGGGTGAAGCCGGGGAGTGGGAAGTGGAAAGTGGAAAGTGGGGGCGCCGGCCGCTTGACTGATCAGGCGGTCACGCTCCTGGTGCCGCACACCAGGGCGTCTTCCGCGTTACCCGCGATGGCCCGCTCGTTTTTTGCCTGCGCCACTTCCATGTCGCGCGGCAGCACCACGCCGTTTTTCACGGCCAGCACTTCAGCCATCACACTGACGGCAATTTCCGGCGGGGTTTTGCTGCCGATGTAAATGCCGATGGGGCCGCGCAGCCGGGCCAGCGTGGCTTCGGTCTGGCCGAAGTGCTCGATCATGCGCTGGTGCCGTGCTTCGTTGTTGCGCCGTGAACCGATGGCGCCAACATAAAACGCATCGGTGCCCAAAGCCTCGAGCAACGCCAGGTCATCAAGCTTGGGGTCGTGCGTGAGCGCGATCACGCAGCTGCGCCGGTCCGGCTTGAAGGCGAGGACCACATCGTCCGGCATGTCGCTGAGCACCTTGGCGCCCGCTACCGACCACGCGCTGCGGTATTCTTCGCGCGGATCGCAGACGGTGACGGCAAAGCCGCTGAACAGGGCCATGGTGGCGAGGTATTCGGTCAGCTGGCCGGCGCCAATCAGCAGCATGCGGTATTCGGGGCCGAAGGTGTTGACGAGTTCCGTGGCCGAGACGCTGAGCGCTGCAGGTGCTGTGGCCTGCGCCAGCGTCACCGCGCCATTGCTCAGGCGCACGCTGCGCTGCATCAGCTGCCCGGTTTCCAGCCCTTCGACCAGCTGGGCCAGCTGGCTGGCGTCGGGGTCGTACTCCAGCACCAGCTCCAGCGTGCCGCCGCAGGGCAGGCCAAAACGGTGGGCCTCGTCGGCGGTGATGCCGTATTTGACAAAAGCGGGCGGACCCGACGGGATCTGCTGGCTGCCAGCACCAGCACCAGCGCCGTCGGGCTGAGCGGCCGCCGACGCATAGGCGCGTGTGTACTGGTAAATCAGGTCGTCTTCAATGCAGCCGCCGGAGACCGAGCCGACCACCGAGCCGTCTTCACACAGCGCCATGATGGAGCCCACCGGCCGCGGCGACGAGCCCCAGGTGCGCACCACCGTGGCCAGCAAGGCGCGTTTGCCCGCCGTTCGCCAGTCGCGCAGCGTGCGCAACACCATGACATCGAGGTTTTCCATACTTCACCCTTTTTTCAGCCTGCTTCGGGTCACCGGCGCGGCGAGCCCGTACTACTCCGTCAGAACGCATAGACGGCGTTCACGCCGACCAGCCAGTTGCGACCCGGCGCCGGCTCGAAGAAGCGCCCGTTGCCCTCATTGACGATCACCGAGCCGGCGTATTGGCGGTCAGTCAGATTGTCAACCCGGATGAATTCCCTGACTGACCAGCGGTCCAATTTCTGCGTCAGCGACACCCGCAGGTTCACCGTGCTGGCGCGGGGCGCCGTGTCGGTGTTCCTGTCATCCACATAGATCTTGCCGACATGGCGCCATTCCAGTGCGGTTTCCAGGCCCCAGGGGCTGTGCTGCCAGGCCAGCTCAGCGAAAAGGCTGGCGTGCGGAATACCGGGAATGCGGTTGCCACTGGCCACCAGGGTGTTGGGCGTGGTGCAGGGCGCGGCGACACAAGTCAAAAAGCCGTTGCCGTACCGGGCATCCAGGTAAGTGGCGGCCAGGTAGGTGGACCAGCCCTTGCCCCAGCGCCCGGACAGCGCGGCCTCAATGCCGTCGCGCTGTGTGGTTCCCGCGTTCTGGAATGTGCTGCGGCCACCGGCGTTACTCAACACCACGATCTCGTTGGCCGTGCGGGCCCGGAAATAGGCGGCGTTCAGGCGCCACTGCGGCATGAATTCGGTTTTGGCGCCGATTTCCCATTGCCGGCTGGTCGCGCTCTGCAAGGCCAAATTCGGGCCTGTTCCGCCACTGGCACGGTAGGCCAGCTCGTTGAGCGTCGGCGTTTCAAAGCCCCGCCCCGCTGTGGCATACAGGTTGGTGGCATCGGTCACGTGGTACACGACGCCCAGCACGGGTGTGCTGGCCTGGTAGCTGACCGAGCCGCTGTCGTCGCCATTGCCGGGCACGATGTATTTGTCCCGAAAGTCAAACGACACCCGTGAGTGGCGCAAGCCCGCTGAGACGCTCCAGCGTTCAGCAGCCACCCACTGGGCCTGCACATATTGGTCAAAGCTGCGCACGGTGTTGGCCTCGTCGCGCCGCAGCGCGCCCAGCACGCCGAGCGTGCTCCCCACAAAGTTCTGAAAGCCACGCCGCGCCTCCCTGGCCTGGTCGGTGGACAGGCCCGCCGTCAGCGTCAGGGGCTTGCCCAGCAGGCGGGTCTTGTTGATCCAGCGGGCATCCAGGCCGTGGTAGCGGCGGCGCAAGTCGATCACCCCTCCTGGATGCGTTGCCGGTGCCTGGGTGCCCACGGGAATCGCCTGAAACTGCTGCGTCTCGCGCTCGCCGGTGTAGGCAGTGAGCTGCAGCGACTGGCCCGCGCTCAGGCGATGCTCCAGCACGGCACCGCCCTGCAGTTGATCGACCGACTTGCGGGTGTTGAAGGTGTAGGCATTGGGCGTGGCCTGGCGCGGGTTGGCCTGCATTTCTTCGCGCGTCAGCCCGAGCGGGTCCTGGACATCGGGCATTTTCATGCTGTTCAAAACGAAGGTCAGGCGGGTATCGTCGTGGACGGTGGCCTTCACCTTACCGTTAAAACCCGTGCGACTTGCCGCACTGTGGTCGCGGTAGCCGTCGGTGCTGAAGCGCGCGGCACTCAGGTTGTATTGCACCGCGCCCTGGCTGCCGCTCAATTTGGCGCCGGTGCGCTGCTCGCCATCACTGCCCCAGGCGCTGGAGATGTCGGCCACCGTTTGCGGCCCGCCGTCGGCGGTAAAAATGCTGATGACACCGCCGGAGGAGTTACCGTAAAGCGCCGAGTACGGACCGCGTAAAACCTCGATGCGCGATGCGGAAGCCAGGTCGAAGTGCGACACCTGACCCTGCCCGTCTGGGCCGCTGGCCGGGATGCCGTCGGCGTAGAGCCGCAGGCCGCGCACGCCAAAAGTCGAGCGCGCGCCAAACCCCCGCGAAGAGATCTGGATGTCTTGCGCATAGTTCTGGCGGTTCTGCGCCACCAGGCCGGGAACGCGCACCATCGTTTCGGACAGGTTGACCTGCAACTGCCCGTTCTGAATCGTGGTGGCGTCGATGACGTCGACCGAGGCGGGGCTATCGAACGCCGACTGCTCGACGCCGCGCGTCACGGTCACCACCACCGGACGCAGGGTGCGCACGGCCGGTTCCGGAGCGGCGGCCTGGCTCCACGCTTGCGCGGGCAGCCCCAGCATAGCCAGCCAGGCCAATGCCTGGCTGTTGGCCTGAAGCCGGTGCCGCCCGAACGGCTGGCCGCTCACGATGGATGGGCTCTTCACATCGTCTTTCAGCAGCGCTTGTGCCAACAGCCGCGTCCATCACATCGGGTTTTCAGGAGGAGTTTCACACTGCGCCTGCGCCCCTAATACATCAACAAGAACACGACCAGGGCCCCCACCACGGCACCGCCGACCCAGAGCCACACCGGCACGCCCGCAGGGTGCGCCCGACTCACCGGCTCGGCATCCACATCGCCCATCACCATCTTGGCCGCATAACTTTCAGGGTGCTGGCGTTGCATTTCTTCGTCAAAACGCTTGAAGAAGTCTTCCGCCATTGATTTGGCCGCGCCGTCGATGAGCCGCTGTCCGAGCTGCGCAATCTTGCCGCCTACGGTGGCGTTGACCGTGTACGACAGCTCGCAACCATCGGCGTCCGGCGTCAGCGCGACCGCAGCGCTCCCCTTGCCAAAACCGGCCGGGCCGCCTTGTCCTTCAAACGACAGCCGGTAGCTGGCCGGCGGGGTGATGTCGCTCAGCGTGATCTTGCCGGAGAATTTGGCCGATACCGGGCCGATCTTCAGCGCCATGCCGATGGCGTACTGGTTCTCGCCGGAGGCTTCCACCTTGTCGCAACCCGGTATGCAGGTTTTGAGCACGGCCGGGTCGTTCAGCGCATCCCACGCTTGTTGCTGGGTCACGGCCAGTTGACGGCTTCCTTGCATGTCCATGGGGAGATTCTTTCAGGTTTTTTTGGTTTTTCAGGTTTTCATCAGGGCGGCCAGGCTGGTCGCCAATTCTTCGAGCTTGCTCAGATTGTGTACTGCCAGCATGCCATGCGCATGGGCATGCAGCACGGCCGCGCCGCGGGCCAGCGGCGCGTAGCCTTCAAAGCGCAGCAAGGGGTTGAGCCAGAGCAGGCGGCGGCTGCGCCGGCGCAGCCAGGCGAGCTCTTTCGCCAGATCGGCCGGCTCGCCGGTGTCCAGCCCGTCGGTGATGACCAGCACCATGGTGCGCCGGCCCACCAGTCGGCGCGCATGCCGTTCGCGCAGGCTGGCCAGCGACGCGCCCAGTTGCGTGCCGCCGGCAAAGTCTTCGATCGCCAGACTGGCATGCGCCAGCATCTCGTCGGTATCGGCCTGGCGAAACGCCGGGGTCAAATCGGTCAGGTGCATGCCGAAGGCAAATACGTCGCGGTGCGGATGGCGGCGCGTGGCCGCGTGCAAAAAGGCCAGCAGCAAACGCGCATAACGCTCCATCGAGCCCGACACATCGACCAGCACCAGCAAGGGTAGGGCCTGCTCGCGCCGCTGCAGCCGCGGCAGGTGCATGAGTTCGCCGCCCGTGCGCGCGGCCTGGTGCATCACGCCCGGCCAGTGAATGCGTGCGCCCGATGCGGCGGGGCGGCTGCGGCGCGAGGCAAACATGGGCAAGGGCAATTTGATGTCGCGCGCCAGCCGCTCGACCAGGCGGTACTCGGTGGCGGACAGGGCGTTGAAGTCGGCATGCTGCAGGCGCTCAATGTCGCTGGCGGTCATGGCCGCATCGAACTCCACCTTCTGGTCTTCGGCGCGGGGCTGGGCCTGCTGGCCAAAGGTCCTTTGCGGCGACAGCGCCTCGCGCACGCGGGGCCGGCGCTTGCTCGCTTCGGCCTTGCCTTCGGCACTGGGAAGCAATTGCGCCAGCAGCTTGTTGGCGACTTTCGGATCCTGGAAGTACACATCGAACAGCTCGCGAAACACCAGACGGTCCTGCTCGCGGCTGACCATGACCGCTTCAAAGGCGGCACTGAGGTCTTCCCTGTCGGCAACACCGACCGCCAGCGCGGCCTCCTTGGCCAGTGCAATGCGCTGGCTGTCAATTTTCACGCCGGCCCGGCGCAACGCCCGGCCAAAGCCGGCGATGTTGTCGGCCAGCTTGCCGGCCCTGGCGTCGCCTAGCAGCACGGGGGAGCCCTCACCCTAACCCTCTCCCAGAGGGAGAGGGAATGAAGAACTGGCCGGCTCCCTTGCCAGCGTGCGGAAGGTCGTGGGGTGAACCAGCGGAAGAGGGAATGAAGAACTGACTTGCTCCCTCTCCCTCTGGGAGAGGGCTGGGGTGAGGGCTCGCCCCCGAATACCTGATCTGTCCTGAGTTGTCGAAGGACGGCGAGTGCGCATCATCCCGCCACCTCCTCCGGCTTGAGCAACTCAACTGCCATCCCATGCGTCAGCGCCGCCACGTCTTCACGCTGCTTGAACAGGATGCCTGCCGTATCGGCCACCACTTCGGGGTCAACCACCAGTGTGTCGAGCGCGACCAGCGCCCTGGCCCACTCCACGCTCTCGGCAATGCCCGGCGCACGCTGGAAGGCATTGCCAAACGGCGAGCGGCGCAGCCGGTCGACAAAGCCGGCGACCTGCGCCGACAGCTGCTCACTGGCCTCGGGTACCTGGGCCCGCACAATCGCGAGTTCGCGTTCGCGGTCCGGGTAGTCGAGCCAGTGGTACAGGCAGCGCCGCTTGACGGCGTCGTGGAGTTCGCGCGTGCGGTTGCTGGTGAGGATGGTGACGGGCGTCACCTCGGCGCGCACCGTGCCGATCTCCGGAATGCTGACCTGGTACTCGCCCAGGTATTCCAGCAAAAAGGCTTCGAAGGGTTCATCGGCCCGGTCCACTTCGTCGATCAGCAGCACCGCGCCCGGCGGGGGCGTTTGCAGCGCCTGCAGCAGCGGGCGCCGGATCAGGTAGCGGTCCTGGTAGACCTCGCGCTCCACATCGGCGGCGTTGCCGTGGCCTTCCACGGCCCGCATGTGCAGCAACTGGGCCGCATAGTTCCATTCGTACAGGGCTTCGCGCTGCTCCAGCCCGTCGTAGCACTGCAGGCGTATCAGTTGCCGCTGCAGCGCCACGGCCAGCGCCTTGGCCAGCTCGGTCTTGCCGACGCCGGGCTCGCCTTCCAGCAGCAGCGGACGCTGCAGCCTGAGGGCCAGAAAGACCGCTGTCGCCAGCCGGCGGTCGGCAAAGTAGCCGGCGCCCTGCAGCGCCTGCATCAGCGCATCAATGCTTGGGAATGGTGTCATCGAAATCGGCCTGCCGGTTTTCTTCCGTTCGCGTTGAGCTTGTCGAAACGCTCTCTATTCTCTATACCAATCAGCATCTGGGGAAAGGCTTCGCACTTCGACAAGCTCAGTACAAGCCAAGCTCAGCCCGAACGGATTTAAACGGATTGTGCAGAAATTCCCCGCCTTGCTTGCTTGGTTTTTTGGTTAGCCCAGCGCCTTCGCCACACCACGCTGCGCCTGCACGCTGATCAGGTTGGCGCGGTACGCCGCTGTGGCGTGGATGTCGCTGTTGAGGTCTGTCGCGTCAATCTTGACGGCCGCGGCCGCTTCGGGCGTAAAGCTTTTGCTCAAGGCATCTTCCAGGCCGGCATGGCGGAACACGCCGTTGGCTGCCCCGGTGATGGCCACGCGCACACCGGCATCAAACTGCGCAATGAACACGCCGACCAGCGCAAAGCGCGAGGCCGGCTGCTTGAACTTCATGTAGGCCGCACGTTTGGGGATGGGAAAACTGATCGCCGTGATCAGCTCGCCCTCGTTGAGCGCGGTCGCGAACATGCCGAGGAAGAAATCGTCGGCGGCAATCTTGCGCGCCGTCGTGTGAATGGTTGCGCCCAGCGCCAGCACCGCGCTGGGGTAGCAGGCGGCCGGATCGTTGTTGGCCACCGAGCCGCCGAGCGTGCCCATCGCACGCACCTGGCGGTCACCGATGTGGGCTGCCATGTCCGCCAGCGCGGGCAAGGCCGCTTTCAGCTCGGCGTTGTCGGCGACATCGGCGTGGCGCGTCATCGCACCGATCACAAAAGCATTGCCGTCGCGCTTGATGCCGGCAAGTTCCTTGATGCCGCTCAGGTCGGCCAGTTGCTCCGGGCTGGACAGGCGCATCTTCATCGACGCGAGCAGGGTCTGGCCACCGGCCAGCGGCTTGGCGCCGGCAGCGGCGAGCTTCGCGGCGTCAGCCAGGGTGGCGGGGCGCTCCAGGGTGAATGCATACATGGTGGTTGCTCCTTGGAAGGGGTCAGTGTTTGGCGGCCTGGATAGCTTCCCAGACACGGCCGGGCGATGCGGGCATGTCGAAGTCGGTCACGCCCAGCGGCTTGAGCGCATCGAGCACGGCGTTGATCACCGCCGGCGGTGACCCGATGGCGCCCGCCTCGCCACAGCCCTTGGCGCCGAGCGGGTTGTGGCTGCACGGCGTGCACAGCGTGGCCAGGGTGAAGTTGGGCATGTCGTCGGCACGCGGCATCGCGTAGTCCATCAGGGAGCCGGTCAGCAGCTGGCCGGATTCCTGGTCGTACACGCAGTTTTCCATCAGCGCCTGGCCAATGCCCTGCACCAGCCCCCCTTGCACCTGGCCTTCGACAATCATCGGGTTGATGATGTTGCCGAAGTCGTCCACCGCGGTGAAACGGTCCACCCGCACTTCGCCGGTGGCGGGGTCGACCTCGACCTCGCAGATGTAGGTGCCGGCCGGGAAGGTGAAGTTGGTCGGGTCGTAGAACGCCGTCTCGTTGAGGCCGGGCTCCAGCTTGTCGAGCGGGTAGTTGTGCGGCACATAGGCCGTCAGCGCCACCTGGCCGAAGGTCACCTTCTTGTCGGTGCCCTTGATGGTGAACTCCCCGTTGGCGAACTCCACATCGGCGTCGCTGGCTTCCATCAGGTGGGCGGCGATTTTCTTGGCCTTGGCCTCGATCTTGTCCAGCGCCTTCATGATGGCCGTGCCGCCAACCGCCAGCGAGCGCGAGCCGTAGGTGCCCATGCCGAAAGGCACACGCCCGGTGTCGCCATGCACCACGTCCACCTGTTCGACCGAAATGCCCAGACGGGCGGCCACCACCTGGGAGAACGTGGTTTCATGGCCTTGGCCGTGGCTGTGCGAGCCGGTGAACACGGTCACGCTGCCGGTGGGGTGAACCCGCACCTCGCCGCACTCGAACAGGCCGGCGCGGGCACCGAGGGCGCCGGCGATGTTGCTGGGCGCCAGGCCGCAAGCTTCGATGTAGCTCGAGTAGCCCATGCCGCGTAGTTTGCCCTTCGCTTCGGTTGCGGTTCTGCGCTGGGCAAAACCGGCCACGTCGGCCAGCTCGTTGGCGCGTTCCAGCAAGGCGCGGAAGTCGCCCACGTCGTATTGCAGCGCCACCGGCGTCTGGTAGGGGAACTGCGTCACCATGTTGCGCCGGCGAATTTCATCCTGCGCCAGGCCCAGTTCCCAGCCGGCGCGCGTGACCAGCCGCTCCAGCAGATAGGTCGCTTCGGGCCGGCCGGCGCCGCGGTAGGCGTCCACCGGTGTCGTGTTGGTGAACCAGGCATCGACCTCGACATAAATCTGCGGCGTGGTGTACTGGCCGGCCAGCAGCGTGGCATACAAAATGGTCGGGATGGCCGGCGCAAAGGTCGACAGGTAGGCGCCCATGTTGGCGTCGGTGTGCACGCGCAGCGCGAGGAATTTGCCGTCCTTGTCGAGCGCCATTTCGGCATGGCTGGAATGGTCCCGGCCATGGGCGTCGCTGACAAAGGCTTCGCTGCGGTCGGCCGTCCACTTGATGTTGCGGTTGAGCTTTTTCGAGGCCCAGGTCAGGCACACATCTTCGGCGTAGAGGTAAATCTTGGAGCCGAAGCCGCCGCCGACATCGGGTGCAATGACGCGCACCTTGTGCTCCGGCAGGCCCATCACAAACGCGGTGAGCAGCAGGCGCTCCACGTGCGGGTTCTGGTTGGCCACGTACAGCGTGTATTCATCGGTCGCCCGGCTGTAGGAGCCAATCACGGCGCGCGGCTCCATCGCGTTGGGCACCAGGCGGTTGTTGATCAGGTCGAGTCTGGTCACATGCGCCGCCCCGGCAAAAGCCGCGTCAACCTGCGCCTTGTCGCCTATCGCCCATTTGTAGCAGTGGTTGTCGGGTGCGGCCTCGTGCAGCGCCGTGGCTTTCGCGGCATCCGTGACCTTGACCACGGCGCTCAGCACGTCGTAGTCCACCTCGACCAGCTCGGCGGCATTTTTGGCCTGCTCCAGCGTTTCGGCCACCACCATGGCGACATGGTCGCCGACATAACGCACCTTGCCCTGCGCCAGGATGGGGTGCGGCGGCTCCTTCATCGGGGTGCCGTCGATGCTGGTAATCAGCCAGCCGCAGGGCAGGCCGTTGATCTTGTCGGCCGCGACGTCCTCGCCGACAAACACGCCCAGCACGCCCGGCGCGGCCTTGGCCTGCGCCGTACTGATGCTCCTGATCCGGGCATGCGCATGCGGGGAGCGCACAAACACTGCATAGCTCTGGTTGGCCAGCGTGATGTCATCGGTGTACTGGCCGCCACCCGTGAGAAAGCGGTAGTCTTCCTTGCGGCGAACGGACGTGCCAATCGTCGGCAGGTTGATGAAGTCGGATGCACCCATGTTGTGTACTCCCTGGGAAAGATGGCTAACTTGGTGTGGCGCTGGCCCGCGCAGGTGGGGCGTTTCAACGTGTCAAAAATTCCGGCGGCGTGAACGGGACACCTCGCCGCGTCAGGTCTTCAGGCCGTCATCGCCACCGCGCCTTGCTGCACGGCCTTGACGATGTTCTGGTAGCCGGTGCAGCGGCAGATATTGCCTTCCAGCAGCTCGCGGATTTCGGCTTCCGTGGCCTGGGGGTGGTGCGTGCACAGGTCCACGGCGTTCATCACCATGCCGGTGGTGCAAAAACCGCATTGCAGGCCGTGGCACTCCTTGAAGGCGGCCTGCATCGGATGCATCGTGCCATCTGCCTTGGCCAGGCCTTCGATGGTGGTGATCTCGGCGCCAGCCGCCTGGGCCGCCAGGATGTTGCAGGACTTGACGGCCCGCCCGTTCATGATGACGGTGCAGGCGCCGCATTGGGCGGTGTCGCAGCCCACATGGGTTCCGGTGAGCTTGAGATGTTCCCGCAACACCTGCACCAACAGGGTGTTGGGCGGGGCCTCAATGCTGGACGATTTCCCGTTGACTGTGAGTTGAACTTGCATGGGCGAGTCTCCTGTTGGCTTGGGGCTGAGGGCTCATTGTTGGATCACTGACGACGGACATCCCTAGGTTAAACCCTAGCATGCGTGCCAGGTCCTGGTGAAATTCTCAAATTGGAACAATACGTGTCAGGCTGCAAGGCGAGGCCATGTTTTCGGGATTTCCGGGGGCAGAACGGAACCCCCGTCCGAGCCGCAGGCCAATGCCGCTGGACCTGCCGTGGAGTGGCAGCGGGCGATGGCCTGGAAGCGGCCTGAAATCAATCGCCGGCTGCGGCCATCCGTGAGGGGCCGCAGCCGGTTTTATCACCCCAATTTCATCATTCAGCCGTGGTGGCGAAGTGAAATGCGAGCGGGTTCAAAACAGGTTCAAATCCGGTTCAAATCCGGTTCAGTCAGCGTACACGCCCGCCTTCTTGATCACCGGGCTCCATTTGTTGATCTCGGCTTCCAGGTGGCTCTTCAGGGCGGCCGGGGTCATCTTGTCCTCGGGCACGATGTCCGAGCTCAGGTCGGCCAGGCGCTGCTTGACCGCGGGGTCCCGCATGGCGGCGCGCAGTGCGGCGTTGATCTTGTCGAGCACCGGTGCCGGCGTGCCCTTGGGTGCATACATGCCATGCCACACCTTGACCTCAAAGCCCTTGAGGCCCTGCTCGTCCAGCGTGGGCACATTCGGCAGCGCCGACAGGCGCTTGAGCGAGGTCACGCCGAAGACCTTGACGCGGCCGTCCTTGATCATCGGCACGGTTTGCGTCGTCTGGTCGCACAGCAGGTCCACCTGGCCGCCCAGCAGGTCGTTGATGGCAGGGCCGGTGCCCTTGTAGGGAATGGTGTTGAGGTCCACGCCGATCTGGCTCATGAACAACAGGCCGCACAGGTGCGACACGGCGCCCAGGCCGGCATTGGCCAGCGAGACCTTTTCCTTGTTGGTCTTCACGTAGGCCAGCAGCTCATTGAGGTTGTTGGCGGGAAAGTCCTTGCGCGCCAGCAGCGTCATCGGCACATCCGCCACCTGGCCGATGTACTCGAAGTCTTTCAGCGGATCGAAGCTGAGCTTTTTGTACAGCGCCGGCGCGGTGGCCATGCCCATGTGGTGGATAAAGAGGGTGTAGCCATTGGGGGTGGCGCGCGCCACCCTGGTGGCCGCAATCGTGCCGCCGGCGCCGACCGTGTTTTCAACGATCACCGTCTGGCCCAGGGACTTGCCCATGGGAATGGCGATCATGCGGGCCAGCACGTCGGTCGGGCCACCGGCCGCGAACGGCACCACCAGGGTGACGGGTTTGTCGGGGAAGGCCTGGCTGAAGGCCAGCGCGTGGACGGACAGCGCCAGCGCTGCCGTACAAGCCGCCAGCACGGTTTTGACGGTGTTGAGTTTGATCATGGTGTGTCTTCCTTGCTGTAAATGCTGTAAATGGTTGCTGCCGGGCCGGCTGGCGGGAGCGGGGGCGCTGCCACCCTGTGATCTCATCTTGGGCGCTGAGGTCAGGCAGCGCAATCGGAGAAACCCCTTGCCTGATCCTTTGCTTGAGACGGCCCGCCGGTTCACCGGTTCATGCGGCTCATGGATTCCCGGGTGCCTGCGCCAGCAGCTGCCGGGCCCGCCGCACTACCGGGGCGTCGACCATCCGGCCATCCAGCACGAACACCCCGCCGCGCTCGCTGTCGTTGCCTTCAATGACGCGGCGCGCCCAGTCCAGTTCGGCCGCGCTGGGCGCCAGCGCCGCATTGACCGGGGCCACCTGGGCAGGATGAATGCACAGCTTGGCGCCAAAGCCGCCGCGCCGGCTGCGGGCTGCGGTGGCCTGCAGCGCCGCGAGGTCGCCGATGTCGGGGGTGACGCCATCGACCGGCGCCGGCAGCCCGGCGCGGCGCGACGCCAGCACCAGGGCCAGGCGTACCGACACCAGCTCGGCCTCGTCCGGTTCGCAGGCCAGCCCCAGGTCGGCCTGAAAGTCGAGGTTGCCAAACGCCAGCCGGACGACCTGCGGGCTGTGCGCCAGCGCATCCGCGGCCGCCAGCCCGGCAGCCGACTCCACTATCGGCAGCAGGCCGCATGCCGGGCCGACCGCAGCGGCCACTTGTGCCAGGTCTGCTGCAGATTCGGCCTTGGGCACCATCACGGCGGCCAAGCCCTGCGCGGCCAGCCGGCCCACCAGTGCAAGGTCGCCGGCATGCCAGGGCGTGCTGCCGGCGTTGATGCGCACCAGCAGGCGCGCGCGTTCCGCCGCGCCCAGGCCCGCGAACACCTGCGCCAGCTGATCGCGGGCGGCTGCCTTGGCATCCGGCGGCACGGCGTCTTCCAGGTCCACAATCACCGCGCCGGCGCCGCTGGCCAGCGCCTTGGCAATGCGCTCCGGCCGGTTGGCGGGCACAAAAAGCAGGGCGTGGGCGCGCGCGACTGCGGGTGCGATAGCGGGTGCAATAGCGGGCGCGGGGGCCGGGCCGGTTGTCATGCCACACCCCCGAGCAGCGGCCCCAGTCGCGGGCTCCGCGCCATGGCCCACAGGCCATCGATGGCGGCTTGCATTTCGGCAGGCGCGGCGGCACCGCTGTAAGCCGCCAGCCGCAAGGCCTTGGCGGTGATCTCCTCGCGGCTGAGGGTATTGCCGGGGTCGCCCTTGGGGTCATCGACGCGGCCTTGCAGTACCCGGCCATCGGTCGTGGTCACCGTGACCTTGCCAATCCAGCGCTGCGGGTAGGCGCTGTCCACTTCGGCGTCCAGCACCATGGTCACGCGGTCGCGCAGGCTTTGCGTGGCGGCATCGTGGAAGTGCCGGTCGAATTCGGCCAGGCCGGCGTGGCTGAAGCGCGCCACCAGCGCCAGCACCGTGCCCATGGAGAATTTGCTCTGGTGCACGGTGGCGGGATGCGTCACCGGCCCCAGCACGTCCAGCGCGCCCTGGTGCACGTGGGTGACCACGCTGGCCAGGTCGTCGGGCTGGAGGTGGTGGGTTTGCATCACCTGCAGCAGCGCGTCGGCGGCCGGGTGTGTGTGGCGGCAGGATGCGTGGTACTTGAACGAGGTTTCGGCCGTGGCCCAGCGGGTGCCGAGACCCGCGGTGAGCCGGGCAGGATCGGCATCGCTCGACATGCCGGCCGCCATGCCCTGCGGGCCTTCGAAGATCTGCGCCGCGCCGGTGAATCCGCCCTGCGCAAGGTAGGCCGACATCAGCCCCGCCGCGGCAGCGTGCGCGGTGTGCAGCTGCTTGGAGTCGGCCGCGGTGCGCAGGAACTCCCACAACCCGGCCGACTGCGTGCCGGCCGAACCGAAGGCGTGCTGCATCTGCTGCGCCGTGAGCCCGAGCAGATGGCCCGCCGCGGCGGCCGCCGCCAGGGTGCCGGCGGTGCCGGTCGTGTGGAACACCTTGTAATGCGAGCGGCCCAGGAACTCGCCCACCCGAATCCCGACCTCGTAGCCTGCCACCGATGCCGTCAGCAGCTGCCGGCCGCTGGCGCGCCGCGCCTGGGCCACTGCCAGCGCCGCCGGGAACACCACCGTGGCGGGGTGAAACACCGAGCCATTGTGGACGTCGTCCTGCTCGGCCACGTGCGAGGCGGCCGCGTTGACCATGGCCGCCAGGTAGGGGCTGGTGCAGCCGCGGTTGATCAGCACTTCGGAGGTGCCGGCAGGCAGCGCGCTGCCGCTGCGCGTTGGCTGCGGCCCCATCTGCGCAGCAAAGCGCGCGATGGTCTCCACCGGGCGCGCGCCCTTTCCGGCAAGCGCCGAGCCGAACCAGTCGACCAGCAGGTCTTCGGCCTTGCGCACCACCGGCGCGGGAATGGCCTCGAAAGTCAGACCGGCGGCAAAAGCGGCCAGCTGGGCGGTGGGAGAACTCATCGGGTCATCCTTGTGAGTGCAATCGGCACAAGGCCAATAGGGTTAAAGGGTTAAACAGCCTGGGCCGCGTGCAGTCCGGCAATGGCGGCCTCGTCGCGGCCCAGCTCGCGCAGGATGGTGTCGGTGTGCTGGCCGACGGCCGGGATGGCGTCCATCCGGTAGTCAAAGCTGCTGTTGCGGCCCGGCGGCAGCAGCGCAGGAATGTCACCCGCCGGTGAACCCACGTTTTGCCAGCGCTCGCGCGCCTTGAGCTGCGGGTGCGCCCAGACCTCGGCCATGCTGTTCATGCGGGCATTGGCAATCTGCGCTTCGTCCAGCCGTGCCACGACCTGGGCGGTGCCGAGCTCGGCAAAGGCGGCCAGGATGATGGCCTTGAGCGCATCGCGGTTTTCGTTGCGACGGGCGTTGCTGTCAAAGCGCGGGTCGGTGGCCAGCGCGGCGTTCTGCAGCACGACCTCGCAAAACACTTTCCATTCGCGCTCGTTCTGCAGGCCCAGCATCACCGTGCCGCCGTCACCGGCCTGGAACGGGCCGTAGGGGTAGATGCTGGCATGCGAGGCGGCGGTGCGCGGCGGCGGCGGGGCGCCTTCAAAGGCGTAATACAGCGGGTAGCCCATCCATTCGGCCAGTGATTCGAGCATGGACACGTCGATGTGCGAGCCCTTGCCGGTCCCACCCCGTTTATCGCGCAGCAGCAGCGCCGCCAGCACGCTGGTGTAGGCGTACATGCCGGCGGCGATGTCGGCCATCGAGTTGCCGGCCTTGGACGGCTCCTCGGCCGTGCCGGTGATCGACAGTAGGCCGGCCTCGCTCTGGATCAACAGGTCGTAGGCTTTCTTGTCCCGGTAGGGGCCGTCTTCGCCGTAGCCCGAGATGTCGCAGACGATCAGGCCGGGATGGTCCTGGCTGAGCGCTTCATAGCCCAGCCCCATGCGCGCGGTGGCGCCGGGCGCGAGGTTTTGCACCAGCACGTCGGCCTTGGCCAGCAATGCCTTCAGCACGGCCAGCGCCGCGGGCTGCTTGAGGTCCAGCGTGAGGCTTTCCTTGGAGCGGTTGGTCCAGACAAAGTGCGAGGCCTGGCCACGCACACGCTGGTCATAGGCGCGCGCAAAGTCGCCCACGCCGGGGCGTTCGATCTTGATCACGCGGGCGCCGAGGTCGGCCAGCTGGCGGGTGCAGAACGGCGCGGCGATCGCGTGTTCGAGGGAAACGACAGTGATGCCGTCAAGCGGTCGGGGCATGGATGTCTCCGGAAATCAGAAAGAGCTTCAGAAGGAGCGGGGCAGGCCCAGCAGGTGCTCGGCCACGTAGCTCAGGATCAGGTTGGTCGAGATCGGCGCCACCTGGTACAGGCGCGTCTCGCGGAACTTGCGCTCCACGTCGTATTCGTTGGCAAAACCGAAACCGCCGTGGAACTGGATGCAGGCATTGGCCGCCTCCCAGCTCGCCTTGGCCGCCAGGTACTTGGCCATGTTCGCCTCTGCGCCGCAGGGCTGGCCGGCATCGAACAGCGCACAGGCCCTGTAGCGCATCAGGTTGGCGGCCTCGACCTCGATGTAGGCCTCGGCAATCGGGAACTGCACGCCCTGGTTCTGGCCGATCGGGCGGCCGAACACCACGCGCTCGCCCACATATTTGGTGACCCGGTCGAGAAACCAGTAGCCGTCGCCGATGCACTCGGCGGCGATCAGCGTGCGCTCGGCATTCAGTCCGTCCAGGATGTACTTGAAGCCCAGCCCTTCCTGGCCGATCAGGTTCTCTTCGGGGATTTCCAGGTTCTCGAAAAAAAGTTCGTTGGTCTCGTGGTTCACCATGTTGGGAATAGGCCGCACCGTCATGCCGGATTTCTCGGCCTGGCGCAGGTCGACCATGAAGATCGACATGCCCTCGGATTTTTTCTTGACCTCGGCCAGCGCTGTGGTGCGCGCCAGCAGGATCATCCAGTCGGAGTGCTGCACGCGCGAGATCCAGACCTTCTGGCCGTTGATCACGTAGCGGTCGCCCTTCTTGATGGCCGTGGTCTTGATCTTGGTGGTGTCGGTGCCGGTGCTGGGCTCGGTCACGCCCATCGACTGCAACCGCCATTCGCCGCTGGCGATCTTGGGCAGGTACAGCTCCTTTTGCGCCGTGGAGCCGTGGCGCAGCAGCGTGCCCATGTTGTACATCTGGCCGTGGCAGGCGCCGGAGTTGCCGCCGGAGCGGTTGATCTCTTCCATGATCACCGAGGCCTCGGCCAGGCCCAGGCCGGAGCCGCCATATTCGCCGGGGATCAGCGCGGCCAGCCAGCCGGCCTTGGTCAGCGCATCGACAAAGGCCTCGGGGTAGGCGCGCTGCTCGTCGATCTTGCGGTGGTATTCGTCCGGGAACTCGGCGCACAGTGCGCGCACGGCATCGCGGATGTCCTGGTATTGGTCGGTGGCGGTCTTGATCATGGCGGTCGTAGGGTGTTTGGTTGGAGGGCTGTTCAGGCGAGTTCGGCGGTGCCCTGCATGGTGAGCCAGCCGTCGTGGTCGGCGGCCCAGAGCTTCACGGTCTTGCCATCGGCCGAGGGCTGGCCATGCAGGCGGAACGGATGCAGGTCAAAGGTGGGCCGCACCGCCTTGAAGGAAAAGCTTTTGACAAAGGCATCCGGCACATGGCGGCGCACCAGGTCCACCAGCAGCGTCGCAATCAGCGGGCCGTGCACGATCAGGCCGGGGTAGCCCTCGACTTCGGTCACATACTTGCGGTCGTAGTGGATGCGGTGGCCGTTGAAGGTCAGCGCCGAATAGCGAAACAGCAGCACGTCGTCGGGCACGATCTCGCGCTGCCAGTCCGCGCCCTGCTCCGCCGCCACCGGGGGCGGCACCGGGTCACCGGGCTGCGGGTTGGCGCGGTAGACGATGTCGTGTTCCTCGGTCAGTGCCAGGCCTCGGGCGTTGTGCAGCTCATGCCTGACCAGCACGAACAGCAGGTCGCCGGTGCGGCCGGCCTTGTGCGTCACGGACTCGATGCGCGAGACGCGCCGGGCCGCCTCGCCCACCACCAGCGGGTTGCCCGGCTGCCAGTTGAGGCGGCCGCCGGCCCACATGCGGCGCGGCAGCGGCACCGGCGGCAGGAAGCCGCCGCGCTTCGCATGGCCGTCCGGGCCGATCTCGCTCTGGCGATGCTGCGGCAAAAAATACAGCCAGTGCCACAGCGGGGGCAGCGCCGTGCCGGGTACGGGCGGTGCATCGTCGCGGTCCAGCGTGGCCGAGAGCGCGCGGACCGGCGCGGCGGTGATGTCGTCGGCCAGGGTTTCGGTCTTGCCGACCCAGCCTTGCAGATGGGCCAGGGTGGCGGCGTCGAGGGTGCGGATGTCAGTGCTCATGATCGCTTCAGGGTGAGATTGGAGTTCAGGGTTTGGAGTTCATCGTTTAGAGCCGCGAACAAAACCCTCCTGGCGTCGTTGTGCCGCCTTGCCGTGCTACAGCACTGTCTGCGGCGGCACGCCTAGCCAGGACCGCTGCGCTGGGTTTTGTTAGCGGCTCTTAGTGTTCATCGCCCGTTCGGCAGGCGGGTCAATCGACCGAGGCGCCGGAGGACTTGACGATGCGCGCCCATTTGGCGATGTCGTCGTTGAGCAGCGCGGCGAACTGCTCCGGCGTCACCGGCCGCTCGGACGGGCCCGCCAGTTCCACGCCCTGCTGCTCCAGCTTGTCGCGCAGGTCTTTGGCGGCCAGCGCTTTGGCCATGCCGTCCTGCAGCCGGGCCAGCACGTCCGGCGGCACGCCGGCGGGGGCGAACAGGCCGATCCACAGCGTGCCGTTGTAGCCGGGCACGGTTTCGGCAATGGTCGGCACATCGGGCAGCACCGGCGAGCGGTTGGCGCCGCTGACGGCCAGCGCACGCAGCTTGCCTGCCTTGATGTGCGACAGCGCCGATGGCAGGCTGGCAAACAGCATGGGCAGTTGCCCGCCCAGCACGTCGTTCAGCGCCGGGGCCACGCCCTTGTAGGGCACATGCTGCAGGTTGATGCCGGCCATGCTGCCCAGCATTTCGCCGAGCAGGTGGTTCAGCGTGCCGTTGCCGGCCGAGGCGTACTGGTACTGGCCCGGCTTGCCCTTGGCCAGCGCGGCCAGTTCGGCGACCGACTTCGCCGGAAACGAAGGGTGCACCAGCAGCACATTGGGCACGGCGCCAATCAGGCTGACGGGTTTGAAATCGCGGACCGGATCGAAACCGGCATTCTTGTAGAGCGCCGGGTTGATGGCCTGGCTGCTGCTGATGGTCATGAGCAGGGTGTAGCCGTCTTTCGGCGCCTTGGCCGCCGCCTGGGTGCCGATGTTCCCGCCGGCGCCGGGGCGATTCTCCACGACGGCCGGGCTGTTCAGCACCTCGCCGAGCTTTTGGCTCACCAGCCGGCCCACGATGTCGTTGGTGCCGCCGGCGGCCTGGGGCACGATCATGACGATGGGGCGGTTCGGGTAGGGCGACTGGGCAAGCACCGCGGTACCGGGGATCAGCACCGCGCACAGGCTGGCGGCGAAAACCCGACGACTCAATTTCTTGCTCAGCAGAAGACGATGCATGCTTTGAACTCCATTGTGGGGTCACTGATGGTCGCTGTAGCCGTGCCTCAATGCAATCACTGATTTTCAAACCAAGGCTTCGGATTTATTGAAGGCTTGCAGCGTTTGCGCTAGCATGGTGCGATGAAATTCGACCTCACGGATCTGCGGCTGTTTGTGATGGTGGCGGACGAGGGCAGCCTGACGCGGGCGGCCCAGCGCCAGCATCTGTCACTGGCGGCGGCCAGCAGCCGCATCAAGTCGCTGGAAACCCAGGCGGGCCAGCCCCTGCTGTACCGCGAAGCCCGTGGCGTGCGCCTGACGCCGCCCGGCGAAGCGTTCTTGCACCACGCCCGGGGGGTGCTGCGCCAGGTGGACCAGTTGCGTGTCGACCTGCAGGAGTACGGGGGCGGCCTGCGCGGCCATGTGCGGGTTTTCGCCAACACCACCGCGGTGACGGATTTCCTGCCGGAAATCCTGCCCGGCTTCCTCGCGGACAACCCCCGCGTGAATGTGGACCTTCAGGAAAAACCGAACGCTGAGATCGCCAAGGGCGTGCTGGACGGCCGTGCCGACATCGGCATTGTGGCCGGCAGGGTCGATACGCTGGGGCTGCAGGCCATCCACTTCAGCACCGACCGCCTGGTGCTGGTCACGTCGCGCCAGCACCGCTTTGCCGGGCGCAAGACCATTGCCTTTGCCGAGACACTGGACGAAGACGCGGTGGGCATGCACCACGGCAGCACGCTGCAGACTTTTTTGGCCACGGTGACGGAGTCGCTGGGCAAGCCGCTCAAGCTGCGCATCCAGCTGACCAGCTTCGATGCGATGTGCCGCATGATAGGCAGCGGTGTGGGCATCGGCATCGTGCCGGAGTCGGCGGCCCGGCGCAACCGGGACACGATGAACCTGGCGCTGATCGAGCTCACCGACGAGTGGAGCGTGCGCGAGCGCTACATCCTCGTGCGCGACCAGGCCGCCTTGCCGGCCTACGCCCAGGCCTTGATCGACACCCTGTGCGCGCATTACCGCGGCTGACGCGGCTGACGCGGCCTCAGTCGGGCAGCACGGCCGTCACTTCAATCTCGACCCGCGCACGCGCCTCCACCAGCCCGGCCACCTGCACGCAGGTCATGGCCGGAAAGTTTTTGCCCATGATTTCGCGGTAGACACCGCCGAGCGCCCTGAGGCTGGCCACATACTCGTCGCGGTCCACCACGTACCAGGTCATGCGGACCATGTGCTCGGGCCCGGCGCCGCCGGCCTTCAGAACGTCTGCAATGTTTTGCAGCGTCTGGCGCGTCTGCGCGACAAAATCATCGCTTTCAAACTCCTGTTGGGCATTCCAGCCGATCTGGCCGCCGACGAACAGCAGCGCGCCGCGCGCGAGAATGCCGTTGGCGTAGCCCTTGGGCTCGGCCCAGTCGGGCGGTTGGATTTTGGTGATCATGTGGTCTCCGGGGATGTTTTCAGGTAGGGCAGCAGGGCGTTGCGCAGGGCGTCGGGAATGGGCACCGGCTTGCCGTGCGGGACTTCCGAATACACCACGACGCCATGGGCCCTGACCCGAAGGCTGCTGCCCCCGGGGGCGGACGGCTCGCCGTGAATTTCATAGTGCATGCCCACGCTGGCGTTGCCGACTTTGGTCAGCTCCAGCGTCATTGTGAGCTGGTCGCCGTGGCGGCACATGCCCAGGAATTCGGTTTTCAGGTCCACGATGGGCACGCCCGCGCCGCCGGCGATCAGGACGTGTTCGGGAAAGCCGATGTGGTTCAGAAAATCCTCCTGCACCTCATGCAGCAGGTAGAAAAACTGCGGGTAAAAAACAATTCCCGCCGGGTCGCAGTGGTGAAACCGGACCTGCTTTTGCGTCGTGAATTTCATGGTTGACGTAGTTTGAAACGTTGCAGTTTGCCGGTTTCGGTCCGCGGCAGGCTGCCCACGAATTCGATCTGGCGCGGGTACTTGAAGGGCGCCAGCGTGGCCTTGACGTGGTCCTGCAGGCTCTTGACCAGGGTCTCGCCAGCCTCGTGGCCGGGCCTTAGCACCACAAAGGCCTTGACGATCATGCCGCGCTCCTCGTCGGGCAGGCCGATCACGCCGCACTCGGCCACGGCCGGGTGCTTGAGCAGCGCGTCTTCCACCTCGGGGCCGCCCACGTTGTAGCCCGACGTGATGATCATGTCGTCGGCGCGGGCCTGGTAGAAGAAGTAGCCGTCATCGTCCTGCACAAAGGCATCGCCGGGGTAGTTCCAGCCGTCCTTGACATACTTCGCCTGGCGCGCATCGTCCAGGTATTTGCAGCCGGTCGGCCCCATGACCGCCAGCTTGCCGACGGTGCCATGCGGCACTTCCGCACCCTGGTCGTCGACCACCTTGGCGGTGTAGCCCGGCACCACCTTGCCGATGGCGCCGCGCCGCACCTCGTCGCCTGCGGACGAAATGAAAATGTGGAACATCTCGGTCGCGCCTATCCCGTCGACCATTTCAATGCCGGTGGCGTCCTTCCAGAGCTGGCGTGTGGCGTCCGGCAGGCCCTCGCCCGCACTCACGCAGATGCGCAGGCTGGGCACGCCGAGCTGCTTGGCAAACGGCGCCATCTGGCGGTAAAAGGTGGGCGCGGTGTAGCACAGGGTGGCACCGATCTGGTTCATCAGCCTGACCATGACCTCGGGTGTGTAGGCCACGCTGGGGTAGTACACCGAGGCGCCAGCCCACATCGGGAAGATCAGCATGCCGCCCAGCCCGAAGGTGAAGGCCAGCGGGGGCGATCCCATCACGATGTCGTCAGGCCTGGCCTTGAGCACATGGCGCGGCCAGGCTTCGCAGGCGGCGAGCACATCGCGGTGCGTGTGCACGGCGGCCTTGGGCTTGCCGGTGGTGCCGGACGTGAAGGCCATCATCGCAATGTCGTCGGCCGCCGTCGGGCAGGGCGTGAATTGGCCGTCTTTCTGTGCGGAAAGGACCGCTAGCGAACCGGGCTCGTTCATGAGGTTGAACGGCACGATGGTGCCGAGCAGGCCGCCCTGATCCCTGGCGGCCTGCAATTCCTGCAGCAGGCTGGCATCGCACAGTGCCAGCGATGGCCGGGCCTTGTCGATGATCTCGCCGAGCTCCTTGGCGCGCAGCAGCGGCATGGTCGCCACCGCCACCAGCCCGGCCTGCACGACACCCAGCCACGCCAGGGCCATGCCGATGGAGTTGCCGCCGCGCAGCAGCACGCGGTTGCCCGGCACGAGGTGAAAGTCTTCCGTCAGCACCTGGGCGATCCGGTTGACGCGCTCCAGTGCGTCGGCATAGCTCAGGGTGATCCGGTCCGAGCGCAGGAAGGGCTTGTCGGCATGTCCTTGCGCCCTGGCCCGGGAGAACAGCACGTCCACCAGATTGGCCTGGTCGGGAATACGCAGTTCGGGCAAGGGGTAGAGCAGTTTTGGCCACTGGTCGGGCGGTGGCAGGCGGTCGCGCACGAAGCAGTCGGTCTGCGCAGAGGACGCCTTCGAATCCGGTGCGTGTGTGGGCGTATTCATGATTGCAACACCGCCTTGCCGATGATGAGTTGCTGGACCTCGGTGGCGCCTTCGTAAATGCGTAGAGAGCGGATGTCGCGGTACAGGCTTTCCACCTTGCTGCCCACCTTCACGCCCTGGCCGCCGTGCATCTGCAGTGCCATGTCGATCACCCGCTGCGCGTTTTCGGTGGCCGTCATTTTGGCCATCGCGGCAGCCACGGTGCGGTCCCGGCGGCCTTCGGCCTCCGTGGTGGCGGTGATGGCAGTGGTGGTGGCGTTGTCCGGACGCGCGCCCGGATCGTTGTGATGGTCGCGCATCCAGGCGGCGCGGTAGGTCAGCAGCGCCGCTGCGTCCACCAGGGCCGCCATCTCGCCGAGTTTGGCCTGGGTCAACTGAAAATCCGCCAGCGTCTGCCCGAACATCTTGCGCGCCCGGGCAAACTGCACCGCCTCCGCGAGGGCGCGGCGCGCCATGCCCAGCGCGGCGCCGGCCACCGACGCCCGAAAGATGTCCAGCGTCTGCATGGCTAGCTTGAAGCCGCCGTGCAGCGTGCCCAGCTGCGCGCTGTCGGCCAGCCTGCAATGGGTGAAATTCAGTGTGGCCAGCGGGTGGGGCGAGATCACCGCGATCGCCTCGCTGCTGTCCAGGCCCTGCGTCGGGGCATCGACGATGAAGGCCGTGATGCCGCGCGTGCCTGCGCCGGGGTCGGTCTTGGCAAAGGTGACATAAAAATCAGCGATGCCGCCGTTGCTGATCCAGGTCTTGCTGCCGTTGAGGGCCCATCCGTCATCCGTGTGGGTGGCGCTCGTTTGCATGGCGCCCACGTCGGAGCCGGCCTCGGCTTCGCTCAGCGCAAAGGCGGCGATTTTTTCGCCGCGGGCTACCTGCGGCAGGTAGGCGGCTTGTTGCTCGGGTGAGCCGGCCAGCGTGATGGCGCCGCTGCCCAGCCCCTGCATGGCAAACGCGAAGTCGGCCAGCGGCGAGTGGAAGGCCAGCATCTCGCGCAAGATGACCAGGGCCCGGGAGTCGAGCTGGTCGAGTGCGCCGCCCAGCACGCCGTCTTTGCCCGCGGGCACGCAGTAGCGCAGCCACTGGTGCTCGCCCAGCAGCCGGACCCACTCCCGGCAGGCCTGGCGGTCATCACGCTCGTCGATGTGCTGGTGGGGGATCCAGTCGGCCAGCCGCCGGCCGAGGTCGCGGTGCGCGCCGTCAAAAAACGGCAGTGCCAGATGTGCTGTCGTCGGGTTCATGCTGAAAACATCCTTGTGACTGTGGACTGTGCCCGGCGTTCAATCGCCCTGGAACACCGGTTTTTGTTTGGCCGCAAAGGCTTCGTAGGCGCGCGTGAAGTCGCCGGTCTGCATGCAGATGGCCTGTGCCTGGGCTTCGGCTTCTATCGCCTGGTCCAGCGTCATGGCCCATTCCTGGTGCAGCATGGTTTTGGTCATGCCGTGCGCAAAGGTCGGGCCGCTGGCCAGTTCGTGCGCCAGCTTGTGGGCCTGGGCCAGGACCTCGCCGGGCTCATGCAGGGCATTGAAAAAGCCCCACTGCAGGCCTTCCTGGGCGTTCATGGCGCGGCCGGTGAACAGCAGCTCGGAGGCGCGGCCCTGGCCGATCAGGCGCGGCAGCAGGGCGCACGCGCCCATGTCTGCGCCCGCCAGGCCGACACGGGTGAACAGGAAGGCGGTCTTCGCCTGCGCGGTGCCCAGCCGCAGGTCGGCCGCCAGCGCCATCATGGCGCCGGCCCCGGCGCAGATACCGTCAATCGCCGCGATGACGGGCTGCGGGCACAGCCGCATCGCCTTGATCAGGTCGCCGGTCATGCGCGTGAACTCCAGCAGTTCGGGCATGGTCATTTTGGTCAGCGGGCCAATGATCTCGTGCACATCGCCGCCCGAGCAGAAATTGCCCCCTGCGCCGGTGAGCACCACGGCTTTCACATCAGTGGCGCGGTTCAGTGCATGGAACAAATCGCGCAGTTCGGCGTAGGAGTCAAACGTCAGCGGGTTTTTGCGCTCAGGGCGGTTCAGCGTCAGCGTCGCCACGCCGGCGTCGAAGGCGTAGGCAAAGTGCCGGGCCTGGTAAGTGGCCAGCGCATCGAACTGCGCGTGCATGGGGTTGGCGGGGACTATGTAGTGTTTCATGCGGTTTCCAGTTTGTTTTCGTTTTGCTGCATATGGTGGTGCTTGACCTTGCCCAGCAGCTTGTGGAGCGATTCGACTTCACGCGGCGACAGGGTTTCAAAGGCCGCCACAATCCAGGCCTCGTGCTGGCGCGCCATCTCGTCAAACAGCTTGCGCCCGCGCGGCGTCAGGCGCACGCGGTAGGCACGGCGGTCGCCTTCAACGTCCACACGTTCCACCAGCCCCTCCTGCACCAACTGGTCGGTGATGCCGGTGACGTTGCCGCCGGTCACCATCATGCGGCGCGATAGCTCGTTCATCTTCAGGCCCTCGGGGCTGCGCTCGAGCTGGGCCATCAGGTCAAACCTCGGGAGCGTGGTGTCGAATTGCTCCCGCAACTGGGTACGCACCTGTTTTTCCACCAGCTGGGTGCAGGTCAGCAGGCGCAGCCAGAGCCGCAGGGCTTCGGGGTGTTCGCTGTGGCCTCGTGCTTCCATGTCCATAGAGCCATTCCTTTTTGTTTTGCTGTTTTCCTGAGAGCCGCCTGCCTTGGTCATGACTGGGCCGCAAGCGCTTGCTGCTTTGAGATTTCACGGTAAAGCTGATCCCGGCCGCTGAGGTACTGTTTGGGCCAGTCCACGGCCTGGCTTTGCAGCTTGGCGGCTTCGTGCAGTGTCCAGGCCGGATCGGCCAGGTGCGGTCGGGCCAGCGCGCACAGGTCGGCCCGGCCGGCGGCAATGATGCTGTTGACATGGTCGACTTCGGAAATCGCACCCACCGCAATGGTCTGTATGCCGACCTCGTTGCGGATGCGGTCGGCAAACGGCGTCTGGTACATGCGGCCATACACCGGTTTGGCCTGGCGCGTGGTTTGGCCCGAGGACACGTCGATCACATCGCAGCCCGCGTCCTTGAACAACCGGGCCACCACGATCGCGTCGTCGGGCGTGTTGCCGCCAGGCGCCCAGTCGTGCGCGGAAATGCGCACGCTCATGGGCAGGTGTGCGGGCCAGACCGCGCGCATGGCGCGAAACACCTCCAGTGGGTAGCGGCAGCGGTTTTCGATGTTGCCGCCGTACTCGTCGCTGCGCAGATTGGTCAGCGGCGTGATGAAGGCCGACAACAGGTAGCCGTGCGCGCAGTGCAGTTCCAGCCAGTCGAAGCCGGCGGCGGCGGCGCGCCGGGTGGCGTCCACAAATTGCTGCTTGAGCGCTTCCATGTGCGTGTGCGTCATGGCCTGCGGCGTCTGGTTGCGCTCGCCATAGGGCACGGCGCTGGCCGACACCACCGGCCAGTTGGCATGCGGCCCCCCTGCGGGCAGCGGTTCATCCATCTCTTCCCAGCCCACCTGGGTCGAGCCCTTGGGGCCGCTGTGGCCGAGCTGCATGCCGATTTTGGCCGTGCTCTGGCCGTGCACGAAATCCACAATCCGCTTGAAGGCGGCCGTTTGCTCGTCGTTCCACAGACCGGTGCAGGCCGGAGTGATGCGGCCCTCGGGATTCGGGCTGGTCATCTCCACCATCACCATGGCGGCACCGCCGAGCGCGCGCGCGCCCAGGTGCACCAGGTGGAAGTCTTGCGGCACACCGTCAATGGCGCTGTAGGTTGCCATCGGCGAGCACACAATGCGGTTCTTGAGCTCGGTGCCGCGCACCTTGAACGGCGTCAGCATGGGCGGAATCACCGGGCCGCCCGACAGCCAGGATTCATAGCTTTCGATCCATTTTGCATCGCGCAGCCGCAGGTTCTCGTGGCTGATGCGCTGCGAGCGGGTCAGCAGCGAATAGGCGAACTGCTCGATCTCCATGCTGCTGTAGCGGTTGACGTTCTCGAACCACTCGGTGGAGTTGCGCGCCGCGTTCTGGATTTTCAGCACCTCGACGCTGCGCCGTGCCTCATAAGCCTGCAGTACCTCGTCCATGCCGTGGCCGGTGTTGAATTCCTCAGCGCTCGCGCTGAATTCATTCGCCAGATCGATCGCGTCCTCGAGCGCCAGTTTGGTGCCGCTGCCAATCGAGAAATGCGCGGTATGCGCGGCGTCGCCCATGAGCACAATGGGCACGCGCTTTCCTTCCACGGTTTCATGGTGCACCCAGCGTTCGCACACCACGCGCGGAAACCGGATCCAGATGGCCGAGCCGCGCACATGCGTGGCATTGTTCATCAGGGCATTGCCGTCCAGGTATTTGGCAAACAGGCGCTCGCAAAAGGCGATGCCGTCTTCCTGGCTCATCTGGTCCAGGCCATGGGCCTTCCAGACGGCTTCCGGGGTTTCGACGATGAAGGTCGAGGTGTTCTCGTCAAACTTGTAGGCATGCGCGGCAAACCAGCCGTGCTCGGTTTTCTCGAAGGCGAAGGTGAAGGCGTCGAAGGTCTTGCGCGTACCCAGCCAGACGAAGCGGCAGGCGCGCAACTCGACATCGGGCTGGAAGGTTTCCGCGTAGCGGTTGCGGATGCGGCTGTTCAGCCCGTCGCTGGCCACCACCAGGTCGGCCTGGTACTGCGCGGCAATCGCCTGGTCGTCCTGCACATCGGTTTCAAACACCAGCTCAACACCCAGCGCCAGGCAGCGCTCTTGCAGGATATTGAGCAGGCGCTTGCGGCCGATGCCGCAAAAACCATGGCCGCCCGAGCGCACGCTGCGGCCCTTGAAGAACACCTCGACATCGTCCCAGTGGTTGAAGGCGTCGCCAATCAGCTGCGCGCTGACCGGGTCGGCCACCCGCAGATTGCCCAGCGTCTGGTCTGACAGCACCACGCCCCAGCCGAAGGTGTCAAACGGGCGGTTGCGCTCGACCACGGTCACCTGGTGTGCCGGGTTTTGCAGCTTCATCAACAAGGCGAAATACAGACCTGCGGGGCCGCCGCCAAGACAAAGGATGTGCATGAATGTGTGCTCGCTCGATTAATCTGACCTTAATTGTTTAGGTTTAAAGTAAATTCGTCAAGCGGTTTTTCACCGGCCGGCCACGGCGCTTTTCCGGCCAGCCAAAAGCCAATTGAAGCCAAATGAGGTCAGGGCTCCCAACCTCAGGGGCGTGTCGAGGCGTTTCAGGGCGCCTGAAAGCCCGCGGCGCGGTACGTGAGCACCAGCGTGTCCCGGTAGCCGTCTTCCGCGGGGCCATCGCCCGGCAGGATGGGTGTGGTTTCGTGAATGACGCGTGCGTCGTCCAGCAGCAGGGTGGTCAGGGGTTCCTGCATGACAAAGCGTACGCCGTCCGGGCCATTCGCGTCAAACACCCGGGTTTCCCCGCCTTTGACGCCGTGGCGGGCTACCAGCAGCACCACCACAAAGTCCACGCCATCGCGGTGAGCGCCTTCCGGCGTCGGGCGTCCGACGCCGCCGGCGGTGTCGATGCGGAACTGGTGGGCCTCGATATACCACCGCGGCACCGGCCGGACCTGGGCAAACAGCTTTCCCAGGCTGGCCAGCAAATCAGTCCAGGCGGGCGCCTCGGCCACAGCTGGTTCCACCGGCTCGAACCAGCGCTCGAAGCCGCCATGCAAGGCGTTGTAGTCGGTGGGCTGCCAGTGGGCGCGGTGCGGTACCTGCGTGAGCGCGCCACCGGGCAGTTCCTGGACAAAGCAGGCATGCCGGCGCTTGCGGTAATGCCCGCCGTCCTTGAGGTGGGCGTCGGGCGGCAAGCGGTTCCAGGAGTCGGTCAGCTGGTGCCAGCCCTGCCTCCATGCGGGGCTGTCGAGGTGCAGGCTGGTGGTGAGGCCGGCCGGGTAGAGCAGGCTCAGGCCATCCTGGCGAAGGGCCTGATCCGCGGGTTTTTGAACGGTGGCGATATTGAACATGCTGGCTATTTTGCTTTACCGTGCGCCCAGATGCAGCGCAGGGGTTTGCTGGAGCCGGAAGCGGTGCGCAGAGCAGGGCCGAAAGGCGATTTCAAAAATGAGCAAAAAGAGGTGAACCCTCGCTGCAGACAGGGGTCAAAAAGCTGCTCATAATGAAGGTGCTGTTTATCAGAGGAGTCTTTCATGCTGTACAAATTCAAATCCAAAGATGCCGGCAACGTGATCATGCTGGAGCCCAATGGCCGCCGCGTTCTTGAAATCATCGGCAAGCACGCCGGGCCCAAGGGCATCATCCTGCCCGAGGAGATGCCCGCGGCGATTGAGGCGCTCAAGGCGGCCATTGCGCTGGAATATGCAGGCGATGAACAGGTCGGTACCGTGCCGGGCGATGGGCTGGGCCTGCATCAGCGCGCCCTGCCTTTCATCGACATGCTCGAGCGCAACCACAAGGCCGGCCACGAAGTGGTCTGGGGCGTGTAAAGACTGCGGAAAAGGTTGCGATAAAGGCTGCGGCCCTGCGCCGGTTCCTCCCGCCAAAAAGCCCCGGTGACGGGGCTTTTTTGCGCGCTGGACGTGCAGGCAGTGCTGCAGCGCCAGCGCTACACGAAGCTCAGCGAAACCCGGTTCGGAACTCAGTCGATTTTCGCACCGGAAGCCTTCACCACCTGGGCCCACTTCTTGTGCTCCGCGTCGATGAAGGCCGTGAACTGTTGCGGCGTGTTGCCGCCCGGAATCGCACCTTGTGCAAGCAGTTTTTCCTTGATGGCCGGCGTGTTCAGCGACTTGGCCACTTCCTGCTGGATGCGGTTGACAACGTCGGGCGGCGTTGCCGCCGGCGCCAGCAAACCAAACCACGAACTCGCGTCATAACCCTTCAGCGCGGGCCCGCCCGCCTGTTCCACCGTCGGCACATCGGGCAGGGCCGCGGAGCGCTGTGAACTGGTGACGGCCAGCGCCTTGAGCTTTCCTGATTTGATGAGCTGCATGGAGGACGGCAGGTTGTCGAACATCACATCCATGTCGCCACCCACCATGGCCAGCAGCGCCGGGCCCGAGCCGGTGTAAGGGAAGTGGGTCATGTAGGTGCCGCTCATGGTTTTGAACAGCTCGCCGGCCAGATGGATGGACGTGCCGTTGCCGCTGGAGGCCATGTTGAACTGGCCCGGTTTCGACTTGGCGACCCGGATGAAGTCGGCAACATTGCTGATGCCGGCAGCCCGCGCTTTTTCAGCGTTGACGATCATCACGTTCGGCACGCCCGCGACCAGCGTGATGGGGGCAAAGTCCTTTTGCGGGTCGAAAGCCATCTTGCTGTAGAGCGATTTGTTGATGCCGTGCGTTCCGACCGTTCCCATCAGCAGGGTGTAGCCGTCGGGCGCCGACTTGGCCACCGCATCGGCGCCGATGTTGCCACCGGCCCCGGCACGGTTCTCGACCACAAACTGCTGGCCGAAGGCTTTGGACAGTTCAGGCGCCATTGCGCGGGCCAGAATGTCCGTGGTGCCGCCAGGCGCGAAAGGCACCACGATCTTGACGGGCTTGGTCGGCCATGTGCTTTGGGCCCACACGGTAGGCGCTATAAAAACAATAGCAGATAGCGCGCAATTAACGAGGGCAAGGCGCCGGTTTTGTTTAAAGGAAAGATTCAAGACGGTCTCCGGTGGATGGGTGCACGCTGCAGCCAGCAAAGATACCGTGCCCGCACCGTTGCTTCAAGAGGGTAAATCCGGGCATGATCCGGGCATGAAAAAAGCCGCCGGAGTCGACCCGGCGGCTTGGCAATCAGGGCGATGCCTGCGTGCTCAGTCGGCAAACTTTCCGGCGGCTTCGATCACCGGCTTGATTTTGGCGATCTGGTCCGCCACGAAAGCCTTGTGGGCCGCCGGCTCGACGCGCTTGTCGGCGACGACGATGGCGCCCAGGCCTTCCTGCTTCTTGATGAAGTCAGGGTCCTTCAGCGCCAGCTTGAGCGCGGTGTTGAGCTGGGCCAGCACGGCTGGAGGTGTGCCCTTGGGCGCATACAGGCCATGCCAGATCGTCAGCTCGAAGCCCTTCAAGCCCATTTCCTGCAGCGTCGGGTAGTCCTTGAGCACCTTGTTGCCGGACAGCGGCTTGGCGGTCGTCACGGCAAACGCCTTGACGCGGCCGGCCTCGATCTGCCCCGTGGTGTTGGTGGTCTGATCGCACATCAGGTCGACCTGGCCACCCACCAGCGCGTTCATGGCAGGCGCGGTGCCACCAAATGGAATCGTCGTCATGGCCTCGCTGGCCTTGATGGCCGATTGCCACATCAGGCCGCACAGATGAGAGGCTGAACCCAGGCCGGCATGGGCAATATTGAGCTTGCCGGCGTTGGTGCGAATATAGTTTTCAAAGTCGCGGTAGTTGTTGGCCGCCAGCTGGGGTTTGCCAATCAGCGTCATTGGCACTTCGTTGACCATGCCCAGGTATTCGAAGTCTTCGAGCGGCTTGTACTGCAGCTTGCGGTACAGGCCCGGCGCCGCGGCCATGCCGATGTGGTGCAGCAGCAGCGTGTGGCCGTCGGGTGCAGCCTTGGCAACCTTGGTAGCGCCAATCGTGCCGCCGGCGCCGTTGACGTTTTCCACCACAAAATTGGCGCCACCGCCCATGGATTTGCGCATGGCTTCTGCCAGGTCGCGCGCCACCCGGTCGGTGGGGCCGCCGGCTGCAAAAGGAACCACGAAGCTGATGGGCTTGGAGCCCGGGAAGGTTTGGGCGTTGGCGAAGAGGGCTGTCGCGGCGACGGCCAAGACTAACAGGCGTTTCATGCGTGTCTCCTTGAAAATAAGCCCTTGAGTGTACGGTTGGCCCGCCGTAAATTGACGGCGGGAACTACGTAAGCAAAATCCTCTAGAGGGGCGTGCTCCCGCACGAAAAGAGTGGCGGCCTCCCCCCTCGGGCAGGCATACCCTTTCTTCATTGATAGCTGCGGGCGTCCTCAATCACCTTGCCGTCGTTCGGAAGGCTTCCAGGGGCCATCAACTGCACCGTGCCGCGCAGCTTGGTGACATCGCGTATGGCCTCGCCGATGCGCTGGTCCAGCCCCGCCTGCGCTGCGGCGCCCCCTGCGACCTCGACCTGAAGGGTCATGCTGTCATTGGCCATCTCGCCGTTGACCACCAGCCGGGCCTTGCCCACCTCGGGAAAACGCCGGGTGATGTCGGCTATCTGGCCCGGGTGCACAAACATGCCGCGCACCTTGACGGTCTGGTCCGCCCGCCCCATCCAGCCCTTGATGCGGGTGTTGGTACGCCCGGTCGGGCAGGTGCCCGGCAACACGGCCGACAGGTCGCCGGTGCCGAAGCGGATCAGGGGATAGTCGGGGTTTAGCGTGGTCACCACGAGTTCGCCCACTTCACCTTCGGCCACCGGGTCGCCCGTGCCGGGACGGACGATTTCCACAATCACGCCCTCATCCAGCACCAGGCCTTCACGCGCTTCGGTTTCGTAGGCAATCAGGCCCAGGTCCGCCGACGCATAGCACTGGTAGGCGGCTATGCCGTGCTCGCCCAGCCAGTCGCGCAGGCTGGGTGGACAGGCTTCGCCAGACACCATGGCCCGGGTCACGGTGGGCAGCGCCACCTTCATCTCGGCGGCTTTTTCGACAATGATTTTGAGGAAGCTGGGCGTGCCGACATAACCGGCCGGCTTGAGCTCGGCCATGGCCTGTACCTGCTGCTCGGTCTGCCCCGTGCCGCCCGGAAACACCGTGCAGCCCAGCGCGTGGGCGCCGCTTTCCATCATGGTGCCGGCCGGCACGAAGTGGTAGCTGAAGCAGTTGTGGACCAGCTGCCCCGGCTTGAAGCCAGCGGCGTGCAGGGCCCGCGCCATGCGCCAGTAGTCCTTGCGCGTGCTGTCGGGCTCGTAAATCGTGCCGGGGCTGGCGAACACGCGCGGCATCGCGGCGCCATAACGCAGCGCGCTGAAGCCGCCGAAAGGGTCGCCGCCCGCCCGTCGTGCGGCCTGCTGGCGCTCCAGCAGCTCGTGCTTGCGCGTCACGGGCAGGCGCGCCAGCGCGGCGCGCGAGCTGATGGCTGCGCTGTCCACGCCCTGCAGGATGCCGGCGAAAGCCGGCGCGTGGGACTGCGCATGCGCGATCTGCTGCGGCAGCGCGGCCATCTGGGCGGCTTCGCGTTGTGAAGGGCTTCGCACTTCCAGTGCGTCGTAATGTGTGGTCATGTGAGATCTTCCAAATCCTGTCAATACCTCGGCGCGATCAGTTGCAGCAGCGGAACATGGGGCGACGAATCTGAAACCAGCAGGGGCCGCGGAACCGGCTTCGCCGGGCCGCAGGCGCAGCGGCCCCCTCGGGGGGCAGCGAACCACACGAAGTGGGGAGCGTGGGGGCCATATTCACGCCAGCCAGCGTTTGCGGCGCTTGTAGCTCTTGACGTCCTTGAAGCTTTTGCGTTCACCGCCGCCCACGCCCAGGTAAAACTCCTTGACGTCTTCGTTGTTGGCGAGGTCGGCCGCGAGCCCGTCCATGACCACGCGGCCGCTTTCCATGATGTAGCCGTAGTCGGCGTACTTCAGCGCCATATTGGTGTTTTGCTCAGCCAGCAGGAAGGTGACTTTTTCTTTCTGGTTGAGGTCTTTGACGATGTTGAACACCTCTTCCACAATCTGCGGCGCCAGCCCCATCGACGGCTCGTCCAGCAGCACCACGGAGGGGCTGGCCATCAATGCCCGGCCAATCGCACACATCTGCTGCTCGCCGCCGGAGGTGTACGCGGCCTGCGATGTACGCCGCGTTTTCAGGCGCGGAAAGTAGTTGTAGACCTTTTCCAGATTGGCCGCCATTTCGGCCTTGCTCTTGCGGGTGTAGCCGCCGGTCAGCAGGTTTTCTTCGATGGTCAGGTGGGCGAAGCAATGCCGGCCTTCCATGACCTGCACCACGCCGCGTTGCACCAGGTCGGAGGTCGAGAGGTTTTCAATGCGCTCGCCGCGCAGCTCGATCGAGCCCTTGGTGACTTCTCCCCGTTCCCCTTTGAGGAGGTTGGAAATCGCGCGCAGGGTCGTGGTCTTGCCCGCGCCATTGCCGCCCAGAATGGCGACGATGCGGCCTTCGGGGACCTGAAGCGAAACGCCCTTGAGCACGAGGATCACGTGGTTGTAAATGACCTCGATGCCATTGACGTTGAGAACGATGTCTGGTTTTTCCATGCTGTTTTTTTCCAAGTGCCAACTGAAAGAACAGCCCTCTGTTCTTTCAGTTGGCGGCTCATCGGAGCCGCGCCCCTCCCGCCCGGCGGGCAGGGCTGGGGAGGGTGCTGTCAGGACTGGCAGTCAGCCGGAGTGCGCGGCGTCAGCTTTTTCTCGGTGGCGTATCTGGCGGCGGTGGACTTGATCAGCGGCTTGAGGATTTGTTCATCGGCCTGCAGCCAGTCGGAGGTGAATTTCCACTGCTTGCCGTCCCAGGTGTGGATGCGGGCCCAGGCTGCACCCATGTGGTCGGTGCACGAGGTGCTGATCGGGCGCATCACGCCGGCAAAGCCCAGGGCGTCCAGTTTGGCCTGCGTCAGGTTGAGGTTTTCCAGACCCCAGCGGACCTGCTCGCCTGTCATGACCTTGCCCTTGCCGAAGCGGTCCTGGGCGGCGCGTATGCCTTCCACGCCCAGCATGGCGCTCATGGCGCCACGTACGTAGAGCACCTGCCCCACTTCGTCCTTGGGCCCCGTGCCCTGGCCCTTGTCGTGCACCAGGGTCAACACGTCCTTGACGAGTTTGGACTGCGGTTCGGCGCCGTGCTGCAAGGTCACGGCGTTGTAGCCCTTGGCGCCGTCCGCCACGTCTTTCACGTCAGGCTCGGCACCGGCCCACCACACGCCGTACATTTTTTCGCGCGGGTAGCCGGTCGCTTGCGCTTCCTTGATGGCGGTGGAGTTCATCACGCCCCAGCCCCACAGCAAGGTGTAGTCGGGGCGGGCCTGCCGAATTTGCAGCCAGGTGGCTTTTTGCTCCACGCCGGGCGCGGTGACAGGCAGTAGCTGCAGCTCAAAACCGAGTTGTTTGCTGCGCTCCTGCAGCAGGGCAATCGGCTCCTTGCCATAGGGGCTGTCGTGGTAGACCAGCGCGATTTTCTTGCCTTTGAGTTTGTCGAGCCCACCCTCTTTTTTACCGATGGCCTGCAGGATGGCGTCCGAGGCCACCCAGTAGGTGCCCGCGATCGGAAAATTCCATTTGAAGACGGAGCCGTCCGCGCTTTCACTGCGCCCGTAGCCCACCGTGACGACGGAGATTTTGTCGGCGGGCGCCTTCTCTGTGATGGCGAAGGTGGCCCCCGTGGACAGCGGCTGCACCAGCGCGGCGCCACCGTTTTTGCCTTTCAGGCGTTCATAGCATTCCACGCTGCGCGCCGTGTCATAGCCGGTTTCGCACTCTTCAAACGAGAGCTTGACGCCATTGAGGCCGCCGCGGGCATTGACCAGCTTGAGGTAGTCGACATAGCCATTGGCCCACGGCGCGCCATTGGGCGCGTAAGGCCCGGTCCGGTATGACAGCACCGGAATGAACTGCTCCTTGGCCTGGGCCAGCGCGCCGGTGGACACCAGGGACGATGCGCCGGCAGCCACAGCCGCAACGGCGAGAATCAAATTGCGAACCTTCATTGTTGTCTCCTAATAATTAAAAGCAAAGCACCCGAAAACCCGAAATCCGAAAACTGATATCCCGACAAGTGATCAATTACCAAAAAAATGCGCTCGTTTCATGGGTAGTCCCCAATCAACCCTGGTCCTAATGGGGAAACGGCCAGAGCCGCAGCTTCTGTTTGCCAATGGCCCAGAGCTTGGCCAGCCCGTGCGGCTCCACGATCAGGAACCAGACGATCAGACCGCCAAAAATCATCAGCTCGGCATGGGAGACGCCCGCGGTGGAAATCTCAAATCCAAATGCATGTGCCAGCACCGGCAGGAACTGGTTCAGCGCGATCGGCAGGACGGTGATGAAGGCCGCACCCAGAAAGCCGCCCAGGATGGAGCCCATGCCGCCGATGATCACCATGAAAAGAAGCCGGAAGGACTGGTCTACCGAAAATGCGGCAGGCTCCCAGGCGCCCAGGTAGACGAAGCCCCACAGTGCGCCGGCCATGCCGATGATGAAGGAGCTCACCGCAAAGGCACTGAGCTTGGCGTACATCGGACGAATCCCGATGACGGCCGCTGCCACGTCCATGTCGCGGATCGCCATCCACTCCCGCCCGATGGCGCCGCGCACCAGGTTCTTGGCCAGGAACGCCATCACCACCAGGATAGACAGGCACAGCCAGTATTTGCTGTGGGCGCTTTCAATCGGCAGGCCAAACACCTGCAGGTTGGAGACGGACACCGACCCTGAAGGGGAGTCGTTGGTAAACCACTTGATGCGCAGGAACATCCAGTCCGCGAAGAACTGTGCGGCCAGCGTCGCCACCGCCAGGTACAGGCCCTTGACCCGCAGGCTGGGCAGCCCGAACAGGATGCCGAATACCGTGGCGCACAGCCCGCCCAGAATCACCGCCGGGATGAGCGGCATGCCGGGAATGCGCACAAAAAAGTTATAGGCGCCATACGCGCCCACCGCCATGAAGGCGCCGGAGCCCAGTGAAATTTGCCCGCAATACCCCACCAGGATGTTCACGCCGAGTGCGGCCAGCGCAATGATCAGGAAAGGGATGAGGATGGCGCGAAAGAGATAGTCGCTAGCCAGCATGGGCACCGCTGCGAAGGCGAAAATCAGGAACAGGCCCACCACCACGCGGTCCTGCAGGATGGGGAAGATCTGCTGGTCCGCCCGGTAGGTTGTCTTGAATTGGCCGTTTTCTCTGTAGAGCATAAGGATGAGCCGCTGTTAGATCGCAATGAAAGAAGTTCCGCGTCGGGTTTTGCCCCGTGCAGCAGGGGCCGCGGAACCGGCTTTGCCGGGCCGCAGGCGCAGCGGCCCCCCCGGGGGGCAGCGCAGTACACGAAGTGACAAGCGTGGGGGCTTCATGTCTATACGCGGTCAATGATTTTTTCGCCGAACAATCCCTGCGGCCTGAACAGCAGGAAGCCGAGCGCCAGCACATAGGCAAACCAGATCTCGATGCCGCCGCCAACATAGGGACCGAGGTACACCTCGGACAGCTTTTCACCGACACCGATGATGAGCCCGCCGATGATGGCCCCTGGCACCGAGGTCAGGCCGCCGAGAATCACCACCGGCAAGGCGCGAAGCGCCACGGTGGTGAGCGAGAACTGGACACCCAGCTTGCTGCCCCAGATCATCCCGGCCACCAGTGCCACCACACCCGCGACGCACCAGACGATGACCCAGATGCGGTTCAGCGGAATGCCGATGGACTGCGCGGCCTGGTGGTCATCGGCCACCGCACGCAAGGCGCGGCCTGTCGCGGTTTTCTGGAAAAAGATGCTCAGCAAGGCGACCAGTGCTGCGGCAATCGCGGCGGCAATCAGGTCTTCCTTGTTGATCAGGATGCCGCCCGGAAATATGCCGTCGGCGACAAAAATCGGCTCCTTGGGCATGCCGATGTCGATCTTGTAGATGTTGCTGCCAAACAGGGTCTGGCCCAGGCCTTCCATGAAGTAGGCGATGCCGAGCGTGGCCATCAGCAGCGTTGCGCCCTCCTGGTTGACCAGGTGGCGCAGCACCAGCCGCTCGATTAGCCAGGCTACCGCAAACATGATGATGCCGGCAATCACGAAGGCAGCCAGGTTGGCGAAGATGAGGCTGTCGATGCCCGTCCATTGCGGGATCCATGCGGAGAATCTGGCCATGGCCAGGGCGGCGAACAGCACCATGGCGCCCTGCGCGAAGTTGAAGACCCCCGAGGCCTTGAAGATCAGCACAAAGCCCAGCGCCACCAGCGAATAGAGCATGCCGGCCATCAGGCCGCCAAAGAGTGTTTCCAGAAAGAAAGCCATATTATTTCCTCACCCCTGTTGCCGACTCACTGCGTGTAGCGGCCTCTCCCCTTGCAGGGGACGACGCCTGTGGCCCGGCGAAGCCGATGGTTTTGCTCACCCCCGTTGCCGACTCGCTTCGCGTAGCGGCCTCCCCCCTTGCAGGGGGCGACGCCAGCGGCCCGGCATAGCCGGTTCCGCGGCGCCTGCTGGAAAGGTCTGTAGTCATACCCCGGGATTCTTTCAAAGTGTTGTCTTGCATATCAGTGGCTGGTTCCGAGGTAGGCACGGATGACGTCTTCGTTGTTGCGCACTTCGTCGGGGGTGCCGTCGCCGATCTTCTTGCCGTAGTCCAGCACCACCACGCGGTCGGAGATGTCCATCACCACGCCCATGTCGTGTTCGATCAGCACGACGGTGGTTCCGAATTCATCGTTCACGTCGAGTACAAAACGGCACATATCCTGTTTTTCCTCGACATTCATGCCGGCCATGGGCTCGTCAAGCAGCAGGACCTGCGGCTCCATGGCCAGCGCCCGGCCCAGGTCGACGCGTTTTTGCAGTCCGTAGGGCAACTGGCCGACCGGTGTTTTGCGAAAGGCCTGGATCTCCAGGAAGTCGATGATTTTCTCGACCGCCTCGCGGTGCATGATTTCCTCTTTCTCGGCCGGTCCAATCCGCAGCGCCTGCAGCAGCAGGTTGCTCTTGATCTTGAGGTTGCGGCCCGACATGATGTTGTCCAGCACGCTCATGCCCTTGAACAGCGCCAGGTTCTGGAAGGTGCGGGCCACACCCATCACCGCGACCTGGTGGCTGTTCATGTGCTTGAAAGTCTGGCCGCGAAAGGTGATGGCTCCCTGCTGCGGCGAATAGACGCCGTTGATGCAGTTGAGCATGGAGCTCTTGCCGGCGCCGTTGGGGCCGATGATGGCGCGGATCTCGTGCTCCTTCACATTGAAGGAAATATCGGACAGCGCCTTGACGCCGCCAAAGCTCAGGGAGATGTTGCTGACGTCGAGAATGACTTCGCCTATTTTCTTTTGGGCCATGATGTGCGTGTCTTTGCTCAGGCTGCCGCCAGGACCGGCGCGAAGGTTTGGGTGTCGCTGATCTTGAGCGTGGCGCTCACGCTGCCGCTGCGGCCATCTTCAAACTTCACCACGGTTTCAATGAACTGCTCGGTTTTGCCGCCGTACAGGGCATCCACCAGCGGCTGGTATTTTTCGGCGATGAAGCCGCGGCGCACCTTGTTGGTCCGTGTCAACTCGCCGTCGTCGGCATCGAGTTCCTTGTGCAGCACGAGGAAGCGGCTGATCTGCGAGCCGGCCAGCAGCGCATCGGCGCTGAGGTCGGCATTGACCTTCTCGACGCATTCCTTGATGAGCTGGTAGACCTCCGGTTTTTGCGCCAGGTCGGTGTAGCCCGCATAAGGCAGGTTGCGCCGTTCGGCCCAGTTGCCCACCGCCTCGAAGTCGATGTTGATCATCACGCAGACCTTTTCACGGCCGTCGCCATAGGCCACGACTTCCTTGATGTGCGGGAAGAACTTGAGCTTGTTCTCCACATATTTGGGGGCGAACAGGGCGCCGTCACTGGCGCCTCCCTTGATGCGGCCCACGTCCTTCACCCGGTCAATGATCTTGAGGTGACCGCTGGCATCCAGAAATCCGGCGTCGCTGGTGTGGTACCAGCCGTCGGCCGTCAGCACCTCGGCCGTGGCCGCCGGATTTTTGTAGTATTCCTTGAGCAGGCCGGCCGACTTGACCAGGACCTCGCCGTTGTCGGCCACCCGGATTTGCACGCCTTGAATCGGCACGCCGACCGTGTCGGCCCGCGCTTCGTTGTCGGGCTGCAGGCAGACGAACACGGCGGTTTCCGTGGAGCCGTAGAGCTGCTTGAGGTTGATGCCGACGGAGCGGTAAAAAGTGAAGAGGTCCGGGCCAATGGCTTCGCCGGCGGTATAGGCCACCCGCACGCGCGAAAAGCCCAGGTTGTTGCGCAGGGGGCCGTAGACCATCAGGTTGCCCAGGCCGTAAAGCAGGGTCTGGACGAAACTGACCGGCTTGCCGTCCATGCGGTCAGGGCCCACGCGCCGCGCCACCCCCATGAAGTAATTGAACATGCCCCGCTTGAGGCGCCCTGCGTCCTCCATGCGGATCATGACCGTGGTGAGCATGCCTTCAAACACCCGCGGAGGGGCAAAGTAGTAGGTCGGCCCGACCTCCTTGAGGTCAATCATCACCGTACTGGCGCTTTCGGGGCAGTTCACCACATAGCCGCAGGCCAGCCACTGTGCATAGCTGAAGATGTTCTGGCCAATCCACGCAGGCGGCAGGTAGGCCAGCACCTCCTCGCGGGAAGTGAGCTTGTCAAATTCCGCGCCGGCCTGTGCACGGTCCAGCAAGGTCGTGTGCGTGTGCACCACGCCCTTGGGGTTGCCGGTGGTGCCCGAGGTGAAAAACATGGCGGCCACATCGTCCGGACGGCCCTTGTCCACTTCCGCCCTGAACCAGGCGGGCTGGCGGGCGGCGAAGGCCTTGCCGGACTCGATCAGCTGGTCCAGCGACACCAGTCCGGGCTCTTCGTAATTGCGCAGGCCGCGCGGGTCGTCAAAAATGATGTGGGCCAGGTCCGGGCAGCGGTCACGGATTTCCAGCAGCTTGTCGACCTGCTCCTGGTCTTCCACCATGGCGAACCGGACATCCGCGTTGGTGATGGGGAAGATGCATTCGGCGCCCACGGCATCCTGGTACAGCGGAATGGGAATCGCACCCAGCGACTGCGCGGCCAGCATGGTGGCATACAGGCGCGGCCGGTTGGCACCGATCACGGCCATGTGTTCGCCACGCGCCAGGCCCGCCTCGTGCAGGCCGCAGGCAATGTGTTCCACCAGCCCGGCCATGCCGGCCCAGCTGTGCGCCTGCCAGATGCCATATTCTTTCTCGCGCATGGCCGCGGCGCCGGGGCGCTCGGCGGCATGTTGGAGCAGCAATCGTGGGAACGTGGTCTGCATTCCGGTTCCTTGTCTCTTTCTTTCTTGGTGCAGCCTTCTGTCGGAGAAAGCCGCTGATGTAAACGAATAGTAGGACCGCATTTGACGTCGCGGTGTCATTGCGACGACAATTTGCGGGTAAGTCCTACTGGGGTGTCCCCGGGTCCCCCGGCCTATCCCTCGCCCGATCCGGTACTTCTTGCGAACCATGTCCACTGACCTGACCCTGCACCAGCGCCGCAGGATGCCCACTCCGGATGAACTGCAAAGCATTCCCTGGCTGCGCCTGCTGCTGCCTGCCGAGCGCGAGCGTGCCGTGGCCGAACTTCGGGTGGGCGAGGCGTATCCGGGTGACTATGTCTGCCGCATAGGCAAGCCGGTGACCTACTGGTTCGGCGTGGTCGAAGGCCTGCTCAAGATGAGCAGCGACAACGCCCAGGGCCAGACCATGACCTTCGCCGGGTTGCCGCCAGGCGGCTGGTTTGGCGAGGGCACGACGCTCAAGCGCGAGCCCTACCGCTACAACATCCAGGCGCTGCGTAAAAGCGTGGTGGCAGGCCTGCCGGTCGATACCTTTCACGGGCTGCTCGACCATTCCATCGGCTTTAACCGTTTTGTGATGAACCAGCTCAATGAACGGCTGGGCCAGTTCATCGCCGCGCGTGAAATTGACCGCATGAACAACCCCGATATCCGCGTGGCGCGTAGCCTGGCCGCGCTGTTCAATCCGGTGCTGTACCCGGGGGTGGGCGAAATCCTGCGCATCACGCAGCAGGAGCTGGCCTACCTGGTCGGCCTGTCACGCCAGCGCGTCAATGAAGCACTGACAGCCCTGCAGGCGCAAGGCCTCATCCGGGTGGAATACGGCGGGCTGCGCGTGCTCGACCTGGCCGCCCTGCGTTCCAGCATTGCCTTAAGCAAATCGTAGTCGCCGTCCTTGGCTGGTGGGCGTAGTCAGCTATCAATTTGATAGTTTGCGGATCGGGTTCGACATGCCCGGGCGGCGCTGTTCAGCGCTTTTTTACGGTTTTTTTACGCCGCCCGCCCCACTTTCATCCCCGTTTTTACGCGCCGAAACCTAACCTCCTTACATCGTCTTACGTTTGGAGAAGGTCCATGGATATTGTCTTTATTGTTGGTGCCGCCGCGCTCTGGGGCGTGATGGTGTTACTGGTCTGGGGTTTCCAGAAGCTGGAACGTCCGCGGGGAGGCCGCTCATGATCGGCCTTGACGTCCTGTACGGCTTTGGTGGCGTCTGTGCAATTGTGCTGCTCGCCTATCTGGTTTGTGCGCTGATCTGCGCCGAGGAGTTCTGATGACTAACTCCTCTTGGGGCCTGCTGGCTCTTTTCCTGAGCGTTTTGCTGGTGGCATCCTGGCCGCTTGGCATCTGGCTCGCGCGTCTTTGTTCGGGCCGGCTTCCGGGCTGGATGCACAAGCTGGAAGCACCTTTGTACCGCCTGGCCGGCACGTCCGCGGACAAGTCCATGAACTGGTCGCACTATGCGCTGGCCTTACTGGCCTTCAATGCACTGGGCGTTCTGGCTGTTTATGCGTTGCAACGCCTGCAGGTATGGCTTCCGCTGAATCCTGCCGGCATGGCGGCCGTGTCGCCTGACTCGGCTTTCAATACCGCCGTCAGCTTTGTGACCAACACCAACTGGCAGGGCTATAGTGGTGAAGCCACCATGAGCTACCTGACGCAGATGCTGGTGCTCGCGGTACAGAACTTTTTCTCGGCGGCCACCGGCATCGCCGTGGTATTCGCGCTCTTTCGCGGCTTTGCCGCGCGCTCAACCGGCGTCATCGGCAACTTCTGGGCGGACGTCACGCGCATCACGGCCTGGCTGCTGGTGCCGCTGTCGCTGGTGTTTGCCATCTTCCTCGTGGGGCAGGGCGTGATCCAGAACTTTGGTGCTTACAAAGACGTGAGCACATTGGAGGTCAACAGCTACCAGCAGCCGAAAAATGGTCCCGACGGCCAGGCCCTGAAGGACGACAAGGGCAATCCTGCCATGGAAGACGCCAAGACCGACAAGCAGACGCTGGCCATGGGCCCGGTCGCTTCGCAGGAAGCCATCAAGATGCTGGGCACCAACGGCGGCGGCTTCTTCAATGCCAATTCGGCGCACCCCTATGAAAACCCGACCGCGCTGAGCAATTTTTTCCAGATGCTGTCGATTTTCCTGATCCCGGCCGCGCTGTGCTTTGCGTTTGGCCGCGAGGTCGGTGACCTGCGCCAGGGCTGGGCCGTGCTGGCGGCGATGACTGTGGTTTTCGTGATTGCGGTGGTGGCCATCACGCCCGCAGAGCAGGTGGGCAACCCGCTGCTGTCGCCGCTGGGTGTGGACCAGACGGCCAGCGCCCTGCAATCGGGCGGCAACATGGAAGGCAAGGAAACCCGTTTCGGCATCAACGCCTCCGCCCTGTTCGCGGTCATCACCACGGCTGCATCGTGTGGTGCAGTGAACGCCATGCACGATTCGCTCACCCCATTGGGTGGCATGGTGCCCATGGTGATGATGCAACTGGGCGAAGTCGTGTTTGGCGGTGTCGGCACCGGCCTCTATGGCATGCTGATTTTCGCCATCCTGGCGGTGTTCATTGCCGGCCTGATGATTGGCCGCACGCCGGAGTATCTGGGCAAAAAAATCGAGTCGCATGAAATGAAGCTGACCTCGATCGCCATTCTGGTGACGCCAATTCTGGTGCTGGCAGGAACCGCCGTTGCCGTGCTGGCAGGCGCCGGCAAGGCGGGCATCGCCAACCCAGGCGCACACGGTTTTTCCGAAATCCTTTATGCGCTGACTTCGGCGGGCAACAACAATGGCAGCGCGTTTGCCGGTCTTTCGGCCAACACGCCGTTCTACAACACGCTGCTGGGCATTGTCATGTGGCTGGGCCGCTTTGGCGTGATCGTGCCGGTGCTGGCTATTGCAGGTGCACTGGCCGCCAAAAAACGCCTGCCGGTAACGGCAGGAACCATGCCCACGCACGGCCCGCTGTTCGTGACGCTGCTGATCGGCACCGTGCTGCTGGTGGGCCTGCTCAATTACGTGCCTGCCCTCGCGCTGGGTCCGATGGTTGAGCACCTGATGCTGTGGTCAGGCAAATAAACCGCAAGGCAAAGAGTAATTACCATGAGTATCAAAAAATCTTTTGTATTGCTGGACCCGGCTCTTCTCAAGCCGGCCATCGCGGCTTCGTTCACCAAGCTGAACCCACGTGTGCAATGGCGCAATCCGGTGATGTTTGTCGTCTATATCGGCAGCATCCTGACGACCTTGCTGGGTCTGCAGGCCTTGCAGGGCAAGGGTGAGTCGCCAGCGAGCTTCATTTTCGCCGTGGCCCTCTGGCTCTGGTTCACCGTGCTGTTTGCTAACTTTGCCGAAGCAATGGCCGAAGGGCGCAGCAAAGCCCAGGCAGCATCACTGCGCAGCCTGAAAAAAAGCACCTGGGCCAAAAAGCTCAAGGAACCGAGACACGGCGGGGCCTGGTTGCCGGAGAAGGCCGAGAACCTGCGTAAAGGTGATGTGGTTCTGGTGGAGGCCAACGACATGGTTCCGCTCGATGGTGAAGTCATCGAAGGCGTCGCTTCGGTCGACGAAAGCGCCATCACCGGCGAATCGGCGCCCGTGGTGCGCGAGTCGGGCGGCGACTTCTCGTCGGTGACGGGCGGCACCCGCGTGCTGTCCGACTGGCTGGTGGTGCGCATCGCGGTCAATCCCGGCGAGTCTTTCCTCGACCGCATGATCAGCATGGTCGAGGGCGCCAAACGCCAGAAAACACCGAATGAAATTGCGCTGACGATTTTGCTGGTGGCGCTGACCATCGTGTTTTTGGTCGTCACGGTCACGCTGTTGCCGTACTCCATTTTCAGTGTGGAGGCGGTCAAGGCCGGCACGGTGGTGAGCATCACCGCGCTGGTCGCCTTGCTGGTGTGCCTGATTCCCACGACCATAGGCGGCCTGCTGTCTGCCGTCGGTGTGGCGGGCATGAGCCGCATGATGCAGGCCAATGTGATCGCTACCTCGGGTCGTGCAGTCGAAGCGGCCGGCGACGTGGATGTGCTGCTGCTGGACAAGACCGGCACCATCACGCTCGGCAATCGCCAGGCCTCGGCTTTCCTGCCCGCGCCGGGCGTGAAGGAGAGTGAACTCGCCGACGCGGCGCAACTCGCGTCGCTGGCCGACGAGACGCCCGAAGGCCGCAGCATCGTCGTGCTCGCCAAGCAGAAGTTCAACCTGCGCGAGCGCGACCTGCAAAGCCTGGGCGCGCATTTCCTTCACTTCTCGGCGCAAACGCGCATGAGCGGCGTGGACATCGCCACGGGCGGCGAAGCCGAGTCGGAGAACGGCGGCGTGGCCACGGCGGTCGAGGTTCGCCAGGTGCGCAAGGGCGCAGCCGCGGCGATCCGCAAGCATGTCGAATCGCTGGGCGGCAGCTTCCCGTCCGCGTTGCAGGCGACCGTCGACGACGTCGCGCGCCGCGGCAGCACGCCGCTGGTAGTCAGCGACTCGACTCGCGTGCTCGGCGTCATCGAGCTCAAGGACATCGTCAAGGGCGGCATCAAGGAGCGCTTTGGCGAACTGCGCCGCATGGGCATCAAGACCGTGATGATCACCGGAGACAACAGGCTCACGGCGGCAGCCATTGCGGCGGAAGCCGGCGTCGATGATTTCCTGGCCGAGGCCACGCCTGAAGACAAACTCAAGCTGATTCGCCAGTACCAGGCCGAAGGCCGGCTGGTGGCGATGACGGGCGATGGCACCAACGATGCACCCGCATTGGCGCAGGCCGACGTGGCGGTGGCGATGAACAGCGGCACCCAGGCCGCCAGGGAGGCTGGCAACATGGTCGATCTGGACTCCAACCCGACCAAGCTGCTGGAGATTGTGGAGACCGGCAAGGCGCTGCTGATGACGCGCGGCTCGCTCACCACCTTCTCGATTGCCAATGACGTGGCCAAGTACTTCGCCATCATTCCGGCGATTTTTGTGACGACCTATCCGCAGCTGGCCGCTCTCAATGTGATGCAGCTGGGCAGCCCTTCATCGGCGATTTTGTCGGCGGTGATTTTCAATGCGCTGATCATCATGTTCCTGATCCCGCTGGCGCTTAAAGGTGTCAAGTACCGTGCTGTCGGCGCTGCCGCGCTGCTGCGCCGCAACCTGTTGATTTACGGCCTGGGCGGTTTGATCGTGCCTTTTATCGGAATCAAGGCGATCGACCTGCTGCTGGTGGCCATGAACCTCGTTTAAGGAAAATTCATGAAAAACATTCTTCGTCCCGCGCTGATTCTTTTCTTTGTTCTTACGCTGGTCACCGGCGTGGCCTACCCGCTGGTGGTGACCGGCGTGGCGCAGTCGCTGTTTCCGGTGCAGGCCGCAGGCAGCCTGATCCTGCGTGACGGCAAACCGGTCGGCTCGGCGCTGATCGGGCAGAACTTCAGCGAGCCCGGCCATTTCTGGGGCCGGCCTTCGGCAACCGGACCCATGCCTTACAACCCATCCGCTTCCAGCGGCTCCAACCAGGGCCCGCTGAACCCGGCGCTGGCCGATGCGGTCAAAGGCCGCATCGAGGCGCTCAAGGCGGCCGATCCGGGCAACACGGCTACAGTGCCGGTGGATCTGGTTACCGCTTCTGCCAGCGGACTTGATCCGCACATCAGCCCGGCTGCGGCCCGTTACCAGGTGGCGCGCGTGGCCAAGGCGCGCAGCCTGCCTGTCGAGAAGGTACAGGGGCTCGTCGATCAGCAAACCGAAACGCCGCTGGCTGGTTTTCTGGGTGAATCGCGCGTCAATGTGCTCAAGCTGAATCTGGCGCTGGATGACTTGAAGTGAATGAATGCGCCAAGGCATGCGGTAATCTGTTGCCATGAAGGTATCCAGCAACCAACGCCCCGACCCTGACGTGCTGTTGCTACAACTGCAGCAGCAGGCAGAACAGGGCGCGCGCGGCAAGCTGCGCATCTATTTCGGGGCGAACGCGGGGGTCGGCAAAACCTACGCCATGCTCAGCGCCGCACAGCGCGAAAGCAAGGCCGGACGTGAGGTGCTGGTCGGCGTGGTCGAGACGCACGGGCGCAGCGAAACGGCGGAGCTGCTGGCCGGGCTGGCGCAACTGCCGCTGCGCCAGGTGCCTTACCGCGACCGTACCTTGCAGGAGTTCGACCTCGACGCGGCGCTTGCGCGCAAGCCCGCTGTGCTCCTGGTCGATGAACTGGCGCACAGCAATGTGGACGGCTCGCGCCACCCGAAGCGCTGGCAGGATGTGCAGGAACTGCTCGAAGCCGGTATCGACGTCTGGTCCGCTGTCAATGTGCAGCACCTCGAAAGCCTGAACGGCACGGTGGGCGCCATCACCGGCATTCGCGTCAATGAGACCGTGCCCGACACCGTGCTGGACGATGCCGACGAAATCATCCTGGTCGATGTCACGCCCGATGAGCTGATGGCGCGGCTGAAAGCCGGCAAGGTTTACCTGCCGCAGCAGGCCGAGCGTGCGGCGAAAAACTTTTTTCGCAAGGGCAACCTGATTGCGCTGCGCGAGATCGCCTTGCGCCGCACGGCCGAGCATGTGGAAGACGATGTGCGCAGCTACCGGGTCGAGAAATCCATCGCCTCGGTGTGGAACACCGAAGGCGCGATTCTGGCCTGCATCGGTCCGCGCGAAGGCGCCGAGCAGACCGTGCGCACGGCAGCGCGGATGGCCGGCCAGCTCAATGTGCGCTGGCATGCGGCCTATGTGGAAACGCCGCGCCTGCAGCGGCTGGCGGTGGCCGAGCGCGACCGGATTCTGGCGGTGATCAAGCTGGCTGAAGAGCTGGGCGCCACCACCGCTGTGTTGGCGGGTAGCGATGCAGCCACCGAACTGGTGGCGCAGGCGCAACTGCTGAACTGCGCCACGCTGGTGGTCGGGCGGCCGCAGCTGTCGGGCTGGTCCGCCCTGTGGAGTCGGCGCACCATGACGCGCCAGCTGGCCACGCTGTCGCCCGCGCTAGACATTGTGGAGGTGGGTCATGCCGAGAGCGCGCGGCGGCTGGCACGGGCCGTGTTGCGCACGGATGAAGAAGACGCTGCCGCCTGGCACGGCAGCCTGCCGCGTTATGCCTGGGCCATGGCCAGCAGCGCGGCCATCACCTTGGTGGCCTTGCCGCTGTTCAGGTTTTTCGACCTGGCCAACATCGTCATGCTGTTTTTGCTGGGCACGGTGTTGGTCGCGCTGAAGTTCGGCCGTGGCCCAGCGGCGCTGGCTGCTTTTCTCAATGTGGCGGCCTTTGACTTTTTCTTTGTGCCGCCGCGCCTGTCGTTCGCGGTGAGCGACGTGCAGTACCTGTTGACCTTTGCGGTGATGCTGGTGGTGGGGTTGCTGACGGGCCAGCTCACGGCGGGGCTGCGCTTTCAGGCACGCATTTCATCGAGCCGGGAACGCCGCGCGCAATCGCTGTTTGAACTGACGCGCGACCTGTCGGCTGCGCTCTTGAGTTTGCAGGTAACCGAGCTGGGCGAGGCGGCGGTGCAGCGCAACTTTGGCGGCCAGGCGCTGGTGCTGACCACCGATGCCAATGACCAGCTGGTGCTGCCCGGCAGCAACGCACCGGTTGATTTCGACGCGGGCGTGGCCGACTGGGCGTTTCGCAACGAGCAGGCCGCCGGCCTGGCCACTTCGACCTTGTCGGCGCAAGCCTGGCATTACATCCCGCTCAGGGCGCCCATGCGGGTGCGCGGTGTGCTGGCGCTCAAGCCTGACCAGCCGCGCTGGCTGCTGATTCCCGAGCAACAGCAGCAACTGGACACGCTGGCGCGGCAAATTGCGATTGCGCTGGAGCGGGTGCATTACGTCGAGGTTGCGCAGCAGGCGCTGGTGCAAATGGAGTCGGAAAAACTGCGCAATGTGCTGCTGGCCGCCATTTCGCACGACGTGCGTACACCACTGACGGCGTTGATTGGCCTAGCCGACTCGTTGCAGCGAACCACACCGCCGCTGAGCCACGCCCAAGCCCAGGCCGCGCGTGCCATCAGCGACGAGGCACGCCACCTGAGTGCGCTGGTCAACAACCTGCTGGACATGGCGCGTCTGCAAAGCGGCGCCGTCAACCTCAAAAACGAGTGGCAGTCGGTCGAAGAGATTGTGGGCTCGGCGATTCGCCAGGCGCAGCACGCGCTGGCGGGCAAAACCGTCAAGACGGCGTTGCCGGCCGATCTTCCACTGGTGGAGTTTGATGCGGTGCTGATAGAACGCGCGCTGGTCAATCTGCTGGAAAACGCCGGCAAATATGGAGGCTCCGGAAATTTGCCTGTTGAAGTCAGCGCGCATGTGACCGACCAGGCTCTGGTGCTGACGGTGCGTGACCATGGGCCCGGATTGCCCGCTGCGCTCAAGGGCCGCGAACACGAGTTGTTTGAGAAATTCACGCGCGGCGTCGCCGAGTCGGCCACGCCGGGCGTGGGCCTGGGCCTGGCCATCTGCCAGGCGGTGGTTGATGCGCATCGCGGCCAGATCACGGCGGCCAACGCCTCAGGCGGTGGTGCAGAATTCACCATGAGCCTGCCGCGCCGTCCACCACCACAAAGCCTGCCCGAAAATCCCTGACCCCATACCGAATGTCCCAGCCCACGCCCGTTGCCGTTGTCATTGAAGATGAGCCGCAGATTCGCCGCTTTGTGCGCGCCGCGCTCGAAGCCGAGGGCTGGCAGGTGTTTGAAGCCGACACCGCGCAGCGCGGGCTGACCGAGGCCGGCACCCGCAAACCCGATCTGCTGGTGCTGGACCTGGGCCTGCCCGATGGTGACGGCCTGGACGTGATCCGCGATGTGCGCAGTTGGTCGGGCGTGCCGATTGTGGTGCTGTCGGCGCGGGTCGATGAGGCTGACAAGATTGCCGCGCTTGACGCCGGGGCCGACGACTACCTGACCAAACCTTTTGGCGTGGGCGAGTTGCTGGCCCGGGTGCGCGCCAATCTGCGTCGGCCACGCGCTGCCGGCGTCGACGGCGCGCCTGCGGAGCCACTGTTCAGCTTTGGCGACGTGGTGGTTGACCGGCAGGCCCGGCTGGTGCGGCGCCAGGGGGTCGAGGTTCACCTGACGCCGATCGAGTACCGGCTGCTGACGGTGTTGATGACCAACGCCGGCCGTGTGTTGACGCACCGCCAGTTGCTGCGCGAGGTCTGGGGGCCGTCTCATGCGGCGCAGAGCCACTACCTGCGTATTTACATGGGGCACCTGCGCCAAAAGCTGGAAACCGACCCGGCGCAGCCCAAGCACCTGCTTACGGAAACGGCGGTCGGTTACCGGTTGCTGGTGTCCTGAGGCCCCGGTCGGTGCCGGATTTCCACGATAATCAGAGCTAAATATGGATTTCTTCCAATATGTACGGGCATAGTAAGCTACAAAATAGATAGCAAATGCAAGATCCCCTGAAACCTAAAACAGCATCGCCGCCATCCGGCACCGCGGTGCGTATTCCGAAAGCCGCTGCTTCCGCCGCAGGTGCGCCACCGTCCACCGTGCGGCTGAACAAACGCATGGCCGAGTTGGGCCTGTGCTCGCGACGCGAGGCCGACGACTGGATTGCCCGCGGCTGGGTGCTGGTGAATGGAGCGCCCGCCGTGATGGGCCAGCCGGTCGCCCCTGATGCACGCATCGAAGTGGATCGCCAGGCCGAGCAGCAGCAGCGCCAGCAGGTCACCATTCTGATCAACAAACCCGTTGGCTATGTCAGCGGCCAGGCTGAAGACGGCCATGAGCCTGCGGTGGTGCTGGTACAGCCGCAAAACCGCTGGCGCGAGTGCAACAGCCGCATGCGCTGGGGTCCCGAGCAGTTGCGGGGCCTGGCGCCGGCCGGCCGCCTGGACATTGACTCCATCGGCTTGCTGGTGCTGACACAGGACGGGCGCGTGGCGCGCCAGCTCATCGGTGAAAACTCGGAGATCGAAAAAGAATACCTGGTGCGGGTCAGCTACGGCGCCGAAACGAACAATGTGCAGGCGGTGTTCCCGCGTGAAAAGCTGGCCTTGCTGCGCCATGGTCTGAGCCTCGACGGGCAGGCCTTGCGCACGGCGCAGGTGGACTGGCAAAACCCCGAGCAGCTGCGGTTTGTGCTCAAAGAGGGCAAAAAGCGCCAGATTCGCCGCATGTGCGAGCAAGTGGGGCTTTTTGTGACTGGACTGAAGCGCGTGCGGATAGGTCGGGTCAACCTCGGCCATTTGCCGGTAGGCCAGTGGCGCTACCTGGCGGCGCACGAGTCTTTTTAGCCTTTGCCGTGGTGATCTGCAGCGGTCGGTAACGCTGCAGGAGCACCACCGTCCTTGCCAGCGCAGGGCGCACTCTGTCCTACGACGACGTACGCCAAAGGCTGGCAACATTTTGCTTGATGCGGCCTAAAGTGTCTTTAAGGGCTTGGCCATGTCTCACAGGTCCCAAACGCGCAGCAGCCCGGCCACGTCATCAAATCACCCCCGTCTACCCCCACCCACCTGCGCTCTCATCATGGCACTCATTACCTATCTGGCGGAAGACAACGAGACCGTCCTCGAGAACCTGATCGAGACGCTGGAGGAAATCTGCGCGGTCAAGGTCACTGGTTTTGGTGCCACCGAGGCGGATGCCCACCGCTGGCTCACCGTGCACAACGGCGAGTGGCACCTGGCGATCGTCGACCTGTTTTTGAAGGAGGGCAGCGGTCTCGGTGTCTTGGAGGGCTGCCGCAACCGCGAGCCTTTCCAGAAGGTGGTCATGCTGACCAACTACGCTACGCCCGAGATCCGCAGGCGGGCCGCCGCGCTTGGCGCGGATGCCGTGTTTGACAAGTCCGGGGAACTGGATGATCTCTTTGCCTACTGCATGGAGCAGACGGCGCTGCAGGGGTAACAGGCGTGGCCGCAGCCGGGATTTGATGTTGGTTGCGCGGTCAATGCATTCCGGAGGGGAGCACGCATCGCGTTCCTTGTCGTGCGTTACCAGGAAATCGTCAGTTCAACCGGGTTGGGGTAATTCATGGGCTGGCCGGCAACGACCGCAAGCTGCGTGCGATCGGCCTGATTAGCCTGATCGGCCACGGCATTCATGTGGGGTTGTTGACCTGTTTTGCGGGTAGAGGCGCTGGCAATGGCCTGCACATCCACTGTGGCCGGGCAGCTGATGCGCAGCGTGCCGGCCTGTCCTTCTGGCTGCCCGCGGTGGGTGCAGCGATGGTCTGCGGTGGCCACTTCGCTGAAGGTGCGCAACACAATCGTGACGCCAAACGTGCCAGAACTGGTGCCGGAACTGCTTTGCGCATGGGCGGGGCTGAACATGGCCAGCAGAAGCTGGATGGTCAAAACGGCAAAGGCGGTGGTGAAGGTTCGCATGGCACTGACTCCCTGAAACTATCAACTGTTGCCTGAATTTTAATTAAATTGATAAATTCGCGCAATATCTAATTTAAGTTATCAGTTTGCTGATCTGTGTGATTTTTCACCAAATTAGGTGAAATGAGGAGTTTTGGCGCGTGCGATGGCCGTGAATTCGATTTTTTTCGTCAAATTTATCAATTTATTGGGAGCTCAAGGGTGGCCAAACCTTTCTGGGAGCCGGTTCCGTGGCAGGCTTGCTCGGCGCATTTTTCGGACGAAAAATGGCGTTTACCCATATGGAAGTTGGATTGAATGCTATGAAGGTCATAGCATCCGGCGGCCTTTGGCTTGGCGGGTAGAGATTTTCAGCCGCAGGGGCCTTCAATCGGCGGTGAGCGTTGACGACATCCCTTATCGGCATCCCCGACTCAGGCCATGAGTCAGCCTTCGCAGTGGCGCGCGAGGGCCGACTGGCGCGTGACCGGGCCGGGAGGCGGAGCGTGTAACGTGCCCGCCGGTGTTCGATGGATGACAGCGGCGTGGCATCGTTGCCGCGTCAACCCGTCGTCAACCCGTCGCCGACGCAGCGACTCAGTAGCTGATGGTGATGGTCTGCGGGGCGGAGGCGGAGCAGGCCGATGTGGCGCAGATGCCTGCCTGATTGGCAGCAATGTTGCCATTGACCAGGTAGGTCTGGGCGGCGCCGGTGCCTGTGCCGCTGGCGGCGCTCAGCGACAGGCTGTAGGCCAGGCCCAGCAGCGTGCCGCTGGTGGAGCCCAGGGCCATCGTGTACGGCAGTCCGCTGGTGCAGCGCGTGGCGAATTGCGAGCTGCCTGTCGCGGCCGTCGACTGGAACGAGGTATAGCTGAAGCTCATGGTGCCAGGCGGTGTGCTGAACTGGCACTGCGGATTGGTGGTGATGATCACCGGCATGGTGGCTGGCGTGGCTATCGCATTGACCCCTGACGTCACCGAATAGGTGAGCGTCGCGGTCATCACGTCGGTGTAATCCCCCACCACGGCCGATTGCTGGGCGGTCACCCGGTTGTAGTAGGGAAGGGTCAACGAGGCCGATGTGCCGCTGGCAAAGCTGAGTGTTCCGGTGAACGGCGCACTCCCGTTGCTCCCCCAGCGGGTCGAATAGGCGGCATCCTTGTAGACGTCGTATTTGAGGTAGTTGTTCGTCAGGTAGCGGGCGCGATTGGTTTGTCCGTTGGGATTGGCGCCATTGTTGACCGCCAGCGAATAGGTGGTCGTAGCGAGGTCGCCCGACGCGCGTGAGCAGTTGATGGTGACACTTGATACGTTGTCGTTCGACACCGTCGAGACCGGGTCGTAAACCGATGTGAATCCATTGCCGGAGACGCTGCAGCTGATCGTGGCGTGGGCGGCGCACGCGGCCAGGAGTCCGGCCCAGGCCACTGCCACCAGCAGGAAATGGCGCAGAGTCACCACTGCACTCACCCGGCCACGTACGGTATCGCGGGGTGTTGCTTCGGGAAGCTTTTTACACATGATGGCCATGATGGGTAACATTATGTTACGCGAGGGGTGACTTGGTCCATTTCCAGTAGGCGTCGCGGGCAGATGGATGGGCAACTCGTGACAAAAGCCTCAATGCACGGGGTAACTGCAAACTTTGTTCGTGGATTATCACGGCGTGCGCCCCCTTTGCACAGTTTTCCGGATCCATTCGTCCGGAGGCGCTTCACCGTTTGACGCCGATGCAGCGGACGGGGCCCACCCGGGTGATCTCCTCCAGCTTGCCGGGCGGCAAGGCCACGTCAAAGGTGCAGCTGGCGCCGTTCCATTTCAGGCGCAAGCGGTTGCTGGCCTGCAGGCCGGTAACAAAAGCCTCTCCGCGCCGGGCGACAAAGAATTCCTTCTTGTCTCCCACCAGTTCGATTTCAGCGCCGGCGGGCGCGGGTTCACCGTCGTCGAATTCAATGCGGATCAAGGCGCCCCGGCCGGACCGCACGGGGAAGGTGATCTTGACGGCGCTGCGCAGGGCCGGCACGGCCTCCTGCTCAATCGAGTCCAGCTCGGCGCTGATCGGCAGCTCGGTCGGATCCAGGCGCACGCTGTTGCGCTGGAAGGGCAGCAGGCGCGGCAGGAGCGCCACGCCGCTGTCGTTGGTGCGGGTCAGTGTGCTGCCCTGAAAGCCCACGCCCACATTCGCATAGCCCGGCACTTCGACAATCGCAAAGCTGTCCTGGACGCGGCGTGTGGCGAAGACCTGTCCATCGGCCATCACGACGCCGCCGAGCAGGCCCAGGCGCAGGTTCTGCTGGTTTTTTGCGCCGCTGACGTCGGCTGAAAACAGTCCTTGGGTGCCCTGGTAATAAGCGCCGCCTTCCGCATAGCCCCCATTGGCACGCGAGCCCAGAGCGGTGCGCCAGCCCCAGCCGGTTTCGGCACTGAGGGCCCGGCTGGCGTTCACATAGCTGTCAGTCGAGCCGCCGCGTGCCGTCACACCGGAGGCGATGGTGATGCGGTTTTCGAGCGGCACAATCAGGAATGCGCCCAGCGAATTGCCGGAAGACACGCCGCTGAGCCGGGTGGCGCTCAGCGTCAGGGCGCTGCGCTGCCCCAGCCGGATGGTGTAGCTCAGGCTCAGGGTGTTGAGCTTGCCCAGCTCGTAATTGTCAAAGCCGGCATAGCTCAGGTTGAGCGCCCCGAACTGGTCACTGCTGTAGCTATAGCTGGCGGTGGTTTGCAGGCGGGGCGATGTTGTGTCAATACCGAGCTGCCGGTAACCGCGCGATGCACCTTGCGCGCTGAAGGCAACGCCGTGGCGCAGGCCGCTGCGCTCTACGCCGACCAGCCAGTTGCCGCCGTTGCCGCCGGTATCGCTGCGGCTGACCGCCAGCGCGGTTTGTCCGAGCATCTGGAACGGCAACGCGTAGCTGACACCCGCGCCGGCACGGCTCAGCGAGGAGGACCACTCGGCGTTGCCTTCCACCGTCAGGCTCTTGCTCAGGCCCTTGCGCCAGAGGCCGGCGATGAAGCGCGGGCCGTAGTTGGCATTGTCGGTGCCCAGGTTGTTGCGGATGGCCCCCAGCTCGAAGCTCCAGTCCGTCAGGTTTTCTTCCAGCAGGTTGGCATTGCTGAAAAAGGACTGGGTGATGACGGTTTCGCGGCCCAGGATGTCGCGCACCACGACCCGGGCTTCGCCGGCGCCCGTCAGGGCCGGGAAGTTGTCAATGCTGAAGGGCCCCGAGGGCACCCGGGAGGTTTGCCGGAGCGCATCATTGACGTACAGCTCCACCGTGCTGGGCGCGGCAGACAACCCCGTGACGGTGGGGATGGGCTGCGTCACAAAGCCCGGCTGCAGGGCAAAATTCTTGGCGAACTGAAAGCCCCCAAAGTAAACGGAGCGGCCCGAGATACCCGTGCGCGTGGTGCTGTCACCCAGTCGCAGCGTGCTGTTGCTGTCCAGGAAATTCCGGGTGTAGGTGGTCTCCAGCCGCCGCCACGAGGCATTCAGGGTGGGGTCCTGGCTGACGAGGTTGCGGCCAACGTAGCTGCTGGTCACCAGGCCCCATTGCCCCGAAAACCCGAGCTCCGTCAAGGCGCCCAGATCCTTGGCGTGCAAGTCATCGCTGCCCGCAATGCGGCTGCGGCTGGTGGTGTAGTTCAGGTCGTAGTTGGCAAAGACGGCGGGAATGGTGGGCGACAGCGGGGGACGCAGTGCGGCTTCCTGCGTCAGGCGCACGGCGTTGAAGGCGGCCGGCGAAAACACCAGGTCGACCGACTGGGTGGCAAAGTTGAGCCGTGCTTCAAACCCCGGAATCGCCGAAAGCGGGTACCACTGCTGTCCCTGAAACTGGATGTCCTGGGCGCTGGGTTGGTGGTTCAGGCGCCACTCGTCAAAGGCGTCTGACGGCGCATACAAAATGCCGTTGCGCTCGAGCAGGGTCCAGACGCCGCCTTTGGTGCTGTTGATGAACACTTCCAGCGGAAGCAGCCGGTCATTGGCTGACCGGGCATTGGCCGGAACGTTGGACGGCGGCGTGGTTTGGACTTGCGCAGCGGCGCCCGTGCAGAGGCTTGCCAGGACAAGGCAGGCGCGCACATGTGAAAGCCGGCAACGCCCCCTTGTCATACCGTGCTGGATCAGGGCAGCGTGATGCTGGTCGTCAGGTTCTGCCCGTCGTCGAACGTCACGACCAGCTGCGCCGGGCCCGCGGCGACGGCTTTGTCGCTCCGCAGGCTGATGGTTTTGCTCGCGCCAGGCAGGATGTAGCTGCCGCCCTCAAAGCGGGCGAGCGCCTGGTCGCCGCGCATGACCGCGGCCTCGCGGATCTGCGCATAGGCGGTGCCGGTGTTGCTGCACTGCAGGTTGACGGTTTTGGCGTCTGCACGGCCGGTGTTGCAGTTCATCTGGCGCTTGGCGGCCGGTGGCGTGATAAAGACAGGCATGCTCAGGGCCAATGCAATGGGGACCTGAATGCCCGATGCGGGCAGGGCTTCCGGCACTTCGCGGATGATCATGCGGTAGGTCAGCTGCCGGCTTGCATCCGCCGGTTTCAGCAAGGCCAGCCGCACCACCTGCCTGGCCTTGGGGGCCAGCTTGATGATGGGAGGGGCCAGAATCAGGTCTTCGGTGAGCACCAGCTCATCGGTCCCATCCGGTTTTTGGCTCCAGGTATTGATGTCGGCCTGCAGCACGACTTCGGTATCGGCTTCGTTGGTGAGCGTCACGGCGATGGCCCGGTCGCGGGGTGTCATGTAAAGCCGAACGGGCGTCACGGAAAACACACCGGCAACGGCAGGGGCCCAAGGGGCCATGAGACTTAGCAGGAGGAGGTAGCTGACAAGGTGAAGGCGGCTTCGGCGCGGCAGGACGTTCATCCTCAGAAGGATACCAGCATCTCAACAGGGCCCGAGCGGCCATCCGCACTGGCCAGACGTATGGAAGTCAGGGTGCCGTGGTCGTCTTCAACGCGGGAGCGCGCCTGCGTTGGCAGCGCCGTGCCTTCGGTATTCACCGCGTAGAGCCGGCTCTCAAAAGCCCAGCCCTCGTCCCCCTCATCGTCGGTTGCGGCAAACTGGCGCTGGTCATCGAGGCGGCAGGTCAGGCCGGCGACCCGATCAGCGCGGGACAGCTCGCTGCGGCAATAGTCCGGCAGCAGGGAGTCCCGGGCCGGCCGATAGCCGGGCATGAACCTGCTGGTGCTGGGGGGGGTGGTGCTGGTGGTTGTGCGTGCTGCAATCTCGACAAACACGTTCGTCGTGCACCGCACCTGGACCGAAGAACTGGTCGTACCTGAATCGCTCGCGCTGGTGCAGCTGTTGCCGCCGGCATTGTTCAGCGTGATCTGCACGCCGAACTGTCCACTGGCGCCACCCGCAAAGCCGCTTGCGGCCGCCAGCATCAGCGAAACCCCGAGGATGAGCTTGTTGGACATATGCATTGGCGCCGGGAGCGGGCGATCCTGCTGTTTTATATCAAGTAGTAGCCTGGCAGATCAGCTTAGTAGGTGATGGTCAGGGTACGCTGTTTGTTGCCCGAACCGCTGTTGGTACAGACGCCGCCGGCGGTCGCACATTTACCGGCCTGATCTGCCGCGATGGAGCCGGTCACGGTGTAAGCCTGTGCAGCGCCGGAGCCGGTGGCACCCGATCCGCTCAGTGCCAGCGTGTAGGCGAGGTCAACGGCGGCATCAGTGATCGAGGTGGAGTCCAGGGCGAGGGTATAAACCAGGTCTTTCGTGCACTGGACCGTGAAGCCGCCTGCGGTGGTTTGCGCTTGGGCACCGGTCTGGAACGAGGTGTAAGTGAAGGCAACGTCCGAGGTTTTGGCGTACTTGCAGGTGCCGGTCAGGCTGATGGACACATCGAACTGGCCGGAAGCGGTGGCAGCCTGAACGGGCAGGGTTGCAACGCTGACAAGGGCCAGGGCAAGCAGTGCGAGAAGTTTTTTCATGAGAATCTCCTGGTGGATGAGGCGAAAATAAGAAGGACCGAATCTGTATGTGACTGAACTGTAACTAGACATTTCACAATTCACCAGTGCAGGAGCCGCTAAAACCCGCTTATGTCGGGAATTTGTCACGTTAGACCGTTGAAATTATTGGGTTTATGCCAAATTACGACAGAACGGGCCGGCGCCAGGAGTTGTAAATAATCCCCAACTCCATTCACATCACCCAGATTCTGCCATTCAACCTGTAACAAGATAATTACATTTAATCCTGACCATGCACAAACAAACCTTGTCCTTTCAAGCCGAAGTTGCCCAGCTTTTGAACCTGGTCACGCATTCGCTGTATTCGAATCCCGACATCTTTTTGCGCGAACTGATCTCCAATGCCTCCGATGCCTGCGACAAGCTGCGCTTTGAGGCGCTCAATGACGCCGCCCTGTATGAATCCGATTCCGAGCTTCAGGTGCGCCTGCGCTACAACAAGACCGCCAACACCCTGACCATTACGGACAACGGCATTGGCTTGTCCGAGCGCGAGGCGATTGACAACCTCGGCACGATTGCCAAGAGCGGGACGCGCGAATTCATGGCCCGGCTGTCGGGTGACCAGAAAAACGACGCGCAGCTGATCGGGCAGTTCGGCGTGGGTTTTTATTCCGGCTTCATCGTGGCCGACCGGATCACCGTGGAAAGCCGCCGTGCGGGCCTGCCGGTGAACCAGGGCGTGCGCTGGAGCAGCGATGGCACCGGCGAGTTCGAGGTGAGCGAGATGGAACGCGCCGAACGGGGCACCAGCATCACCCTGCACCTGAAAGAGGACGCACACGACTACCTGAACGCCTGGAAGCTCAAGGCCATCATCAGCAAATACTCCGACCACATCTCGCTGCCCATCCTGATGCAGAAAGAGGAGTGGAAGGAAGGGGAAGACGGCCAGCCCGGCGAGATGATCGTCACGGGTGACTGGGAAACCGTCAACCAGGCGGCCGCACTCTGGAGCCGGGCCAAGAAAGACATCACGCAGGAACAGTACGACGAGTTTTACAAGCAAATCAGCTACGACAGCCAGGCGCCGCTGGCCACCACCCATAACCGCGTGGAAGGCGGGACCGAATACACCCAGCTGCTGTTCATTCCGGCCAAGGCGCCCATGGACATGTTCAACCGCGACAAGGCCGCGGGCGTGAAGCTCTATGTACGGCGCGTCTTCATCATGGACGACGCGCAGGCGCTCATGCCGACCTACCTGCGGTTTGTGAAGGGCGTGGTGGACTCCGCGGATCTGCCCCTGAATGTGTCACGCGAGCTGTTGCAGGAAAGCCGCGCCGTCAAGGCGATTCGCGAAGGCAACACCCGTCGTGTGCTGTCCATGGTGGAAGACCTGGCCGCCAATGACGCCGAGAAGTTCAAGACCTTTTATGCCGAATTTGGCGCCGTCCTCAAGGAAGGCCTGGGTGAGGATTTTGTCAACCGCGAGCGCCTGGCCAAGCTGCTGCGCTTTGCCAGTTCGACCACCGACACCGTCAGCGTGAGCTTTGCCGACTACAAGGCCCGCATGAAGGAGGGGCAGGACGCGATCTACTACATCACGGCCGACACCCTGGCCGCCGCGAAGAACAGCCCGCAACTCGAGATCTTCCGCAAGAAAGGCATCGAGGTCCTGCTGATGGCCGACCGCGTGGACGAGTGGGCGCTGAACTACCTGCACGAATTCGACGGCACGCCGCTGCAGTCGGTGGCCAAGGGGGCGGTGGACCTGGGCAAGCTGCAGGACGAAGACGAAAAGAAAGCCGCCGAGGAGGCGCAGACCCACTTCAAGCCCATTCTCGACAAGCTCAAGGAAGCCCTGAAAGACAAGGCCAAGGATGTGCGCGCCACCACGCGCCTGGTCGACTCACCCGCCTGCCTGGTGGTGCAGGATGGCGACATGTCCACCCAGCTGGCCCGCATGCTCAAGCAGGCCGGCCAGACCGTGCCGGAGGTCAAGCCGATCCTGGAGGTCAACGCGCAGCATCCGCTGGTGAAAAAGCTGGAGGCCGGTGAACACTTTGACGATCTGGCCCACATCCTGTTCGACCAGGCCTTGCTGGCCGAGGGCGGCATGCCGGAAGACCCGGCCGCGTACGTGCGGCGTGTCAACGCGTTGCTGGTGTAAGGCCGGCATCCATGCCGGCCAAGGTCCTGGTGGAACCGGTCGGCCCGTTGACGGTGTGGGGGCGGGGGCTGGAAAGTAGAGTGGGCTTATTCCACCTTGCCGATGCGCTTGACGACCTCGGCCATGCGCTTGGCATCTTCCTGCACGTACTTCTCGAAGTCCGGGCTGTCCTGGTACAGCACCGGGCTGCCCGCACCCAGAATCACCTCCTTGACCCGGGCGTCCTGTGCGGCGGCTTTCGCGGCGGCGCGCAGGCGCTGGGCAATCGGCTCCGGCGTGGCCTGCGGTATGAACAGCCCCGACCATTGCGCGTACTCGGCATTGAAGCCGACGTCTTTCAGGCTGGGCACCTCGGGCAGCGTGCTCAGCGCGCTGTTGCCCCAATGCGCCAGCACGCGCAGTTTGCCGGCCTTGACCTGCTGCAGCACCGTGGCCGGTCCCGAAGAGACCGCATCAATCTGGCCGCCCAGCAACGCCACCACGGCCGGTCCGGCGCCGGTGAACGGCACGTGCGTCAGTTTCACGCCGGCGGTTTGCGCCAGGATTTCCATCGGCACATGCATGGTGCCGTAGTTGCCCGATGAGCCGTAGTTGATGGCGCCGGGGCGTTTTTTGGCATCGTCAATGAACTGCTGCGCGGTCTTCCAGGGCGCATCGGCGCGCACGGCCAGCACGGTGGGGTCGGCCGTGAAGCGGGCAATCGGCCGCAGGTCGGACAAGGAGAACATGGCGGCCCGGCCCAGCAGGGTGTCGGCCTCGGGAATGACGGTCAGCGACGACAGCGCCAGCAGGACGGTGTAGCCGTCGGGTTTGGCCTTGGCGGCCATGCCCATGCCAATGCCGCCGCCGGCGCCCGCCCTGTTTTCGATCACCACCGGCTGCCCCAGCTCCCGCGACATCGCTTCAGCCACCGGCCGCGCCACCAGGTCGGCCAAGCCGCCGGGCGGGAAGGGCACGATCATGGTGATGGGTTTGGTGGGCCAGGCACCCTGCGCCGCGCACCACCCGGCTGCAGACATGAGAAGGCTGGCGAGCAACAGCGACCGACGTTTCATGCAGTGCTCCTTGTAGACCGGCAACCCCGACAGGTTCGGGGACCCAATGGAAGCATGCTAACGGCCGCCCGCGGTCTGGGCCTCATCGCAATCCCTAGGCGCCTGACGGCCGCCTAGGCTATCAGCGGCGTCTCCTGCATCGCTTCCGTCTGCTCTTCCAGCATGTCGACCTGGCCTTTCCAGTAGTCGCTGGAGCCAAACCAGGGGAAGTTGATGGGAAAGATCGGGTCGTGCCAGCGCTGGGCCAGCCAGGCGCTGTAATGAACCAGCCGCAGCGTGCGCAGCGGCTCGATCAGTGCCAGCTCACGCCGGTCGAATTCGCGAAATTCCTCGTAACCGTCCACCAGGGCGCCCAGTTGCCGGGTGCATTGCCCGCGGTCACCCGACAGCAGCATCCACAAGTCCTGCACGGCGGGGCCCGTGCGCGCGTCGTCCAGGTCGACAAAATGCGGGCCGGCGCCGGGCAGGCCCTCGGGTGTCCACAGGATGTTGCCGGGGTGGCAGTCGCCATGCAGGCGCAGCTGCTTCACGTCGCCCACGCTTTCAAACACGGTCTGCGCCACCAGCATCGCTTCTTCAAAAGCCTTGCGCCAGCGCGACTCCATGTCCAGGGGCAAATAACCATGGGAGCCGTGAGAACCGTGGGCGCCGCCCGCCAGCAAAATATCGCGTGAGGCGTAGCCAAAGGTTTGCAGGTTCAGCGCGGGCCGGTGCGTGAACGGCTGGGCGCTGCCCACCGTGTGGATGCGTGCCAGAAAACGGCCTATCCATTCCAGCACTTCAGGCGTGTCGAGTTCGGGCCGGCGCCCGCCGCGGCTGGGCGAGACGCTGAAGCTGAAGCCGCCAAAATGGTGCACCGTACGGCCGTCCAGCACCAGGGGCCCGATCACCGGGATCTCGGCGGCCATCAGTTCGGCGGCAAACGCATGTTCCTCGGCAATCTGCGCATCGCTCCAGCGCCCGGGCCGGTAAAACTTGACGACCACAATGTCGCCGGCCAGGTCATCGGGGCCGACTGTGTTCTCCAGATGGACCTGGTAGACCCGGTTTTCATAGCTGGACAGCGCCATCAGGCGTCCATCGCCGGCCAGGCCCACGCTGGCCAGTGCATCGAGCACCAGGTCCGGCGTCAGGGTCTCGTAGGCATGAACCGCGTGTTGCGTCGGCGCAGCCGTGTTTTTTTCAGTCATGACCCATTGTCGGCGCAGATGGTGGCTTGCTGCACGGTGCGGGCCGCTGATCCGCGTCGGGAGAGGGCAAATTTTCTAAACCGCTTTGAACCCGGGAGAGGTGAGCGGTATCCGCTATCAAACAATAGGCAATAGGAATAGGCGTTCGCCTCGCCCCGAGCTGCCGGGCGGTTGATTGGCCCACGCGCCTTCCCTGGCGAAAGGGCCGGCGGATCGGGGGGGTGGACCAGAGAGCTGTCGGACCCTGAACGAAAACGGCCCGCCGGTCATTGACCGGCGGGCCGAGGTGCTGGCCGGGCGGCGCAGTTCGCCCAGCCGCCAACCTGGAGGGGCTTACTTCAGCGTCAGGGTCACGTCGATGTTGCCGCGCGTGGCGTTGGAGTAGGGGCAGACCTGGTGGGCAGCGTCCACCAGCGCCTGTGCCGCGGTGGGGTCCATGCCGGGCAGGCTGATGTCCAGGCGCACGGCAATGCCGTAGGCGTTGGGGATTTTGCCGAGGTCGACGCTGGCATCAATCGACAGGTCTTGCGGGAGGGTGATTTTCTGCATGCCGGCCACTGCCTTCATGGCGCCGATGAAGCAGGCTGAATAGCCGGCGGCAAACAGCTGCTCGGGGTTGGTGCCGGTGCCGGAGGTGCCGGGCGAGCTCAGCGTGACGTCCAGGCGGCCGTCGTCGGTCCTGGATTTGCCGTCACGGCCGCCGGTGGTATGGGCGTGGGCGGTGTAAAGGACTTTTTCGAGTTTCGTGGTCATGGTGCTTCCTTGGAAAAATGCCCCGGAATGAGGCGGGTTGGGTTGAAAACGGGGGAATATTCTTGAGGCGGGAGATCGGCAACGCCCTTACGCCACCAGCCGCTGGCGCAGAGCCTGCACCTGCTGTGTCAGGGCCATCAGCTCGGGGATGGAGCACTGGCTGGCGCTCAGGATGCAGCCGGGAATTTTGGCGGCCCTGGTTTTGAGCTTGCGACCCGCGGCGGTCAGGGTGATGTGTACGCGCCGCTCGTCTTCCACGGCACGAATGCGGGAAATCAGGCCCGACGACTCCAGGCGCTTGAGCAGGGGCGTGAGCGTGCCCGAATCCAGGTACAGCCGCTGGCCAAGTTCCGAGACCGTCAGGCCGTCCTGCTCCCACAGCACCAGCATCGTCAGGTACTGCGGATAGGTCAGCCCCAGCTCGTCAAGCAGCGGCTTGTACAGCTTGGTCATGGCCAGCGAGGTGGAATACAGCGCAAAGCACAGCTGGTTGTCCAGTAGCAGCATCGCGTCGGCTGATGGGGTGGCGGTTTTGTTGGGCATGGCTGAATTATACCGCGCAATTAAATTGCGTGCAAGTTAATTGACTGAAAGATGCTTCGGCGATGTTTCAGCGGCTTTAAGTTGCTTTGATACGGACTGGGTCACGCAACGCCAGCTTTTGCAGGTACGCAGTGTGTTCGGCCTGCAAGTCCAGGTGCAGCCTTCCAAAAAGAAAAGGCTTCAAAACCGAAGTTTTGAAGCCTTAGAGGCTTTGCTCAGCGCAAGGCTGAGACAGCTGGTTTGCAACGGCATCTCTGCCGTTGACTGGGTTTGCGGGGTTTAGTAACCGCCGCGGCCACCGCCGCCACCGCCATAACCACCACCACCACCGCCGGAACGGCCACCGCCGCCGCCGTAGCCACCGCCACCAGAGCGATCGCCACCGCCGCCGTAGCCGCCGCCACCACCGAAGCCGCCGGTGCGGGGAGGGCGTGCCTCCATGGGACGGGCTTCGTTCACCGTGATGCTACGGCCGCCCAAGGACTGGCCGTTCATGCCGGCAATTGCGGCTTGCGCTTCGGCATCGCTGCCCATTTCGACGAAACCAAAGCCTTTGGAGCGACCCGTGTCGCGTTCCATCATGACTTTGGCGCTGGTGATGGAGCCGAAAGCGCCAAAAGATTGTTGCAGATCTTCGTCGCGCACCGTGTAAGGCAGGTTGCCGACGTAAAGTTTATTGCCCATGGGGACTCCTCAAAAAACACATAAAAACAAAGCGATGGGGTCCCGAAAGCACAACAAACCCAAAAAGTACGCCGTAGCGCGCGAAACTGACCGATCACCTAACCTGTGCGGGTGTTTTGCAACCCGTACTGCTCGATTATGCGCCCAGAACCGCCGGAGCGCCTTTTTTCATCCTTTCTCCCTGCGGGCGTCATGCCGGCGCGCACGCCGGTCGGGTGCCTGCGCTAAAAGGGCTTTGCACCGCGGCGGATAAGGCCCGGACCGCCCCACTAAAATTGGAGCCATGCAAACCTCCAGCACCGCGCGCGCCGCAAAACCTTCAAAAGGCACTGGAAAGCCTGCGCCCGCTGCGCAGGTCATTGAAGAGCTGCGCCCAGGGCAGTCGATTGAACTGCTCAAGGAGCTGCACATCCTCACGCGCGAGGGCAAGCTCAACCAGGACACCCGGCGCAAGCTCAAGCAGGTTTACCACCTCTACCAGTTCATCGAGCCCCTGCTCAATGAGGTGTCGGCCACCCATCCGGCGCCCACCCTGGCCGACCATGGGGCCGGCAAGTCCTACCTGGGTTTCATCCTCTATGACCTGTTTTTCAATGTCGCGCACCAGGGCCGCAAGGATGCCGGGCACATCTACGGCATTGAAACCCGCGCCGAACTGGTCGACAAGTCCCGCGCCTTGGCTGCACGGTTGGGCTTTGAACGCATGTCGTTTTTGAACCTGAAAGTCGCGGAAGCCACCACGTCGGCCGACTTGCCCGAGCGCATTGACATCGTGACAGCCCTGCATGCCTGCGACACGGCCACCGACGACGCCATTGCCTTTGGCCTGGCCAAGCATGCGCGGCACATGGTGCTGGTGCCGTGCTGCCAGGCCGAGGTGGCGGGCGTGCTCAAGAAGAGCCGGGCGCTGAACCTGGCCAAGACCCCGCTGGCCGAGCTGTGGCGGCACCCGCTGCACACGCGCGAGTTCGGCAGCCAGATCACCAACGTGCTGCGCTGCCTGCAGCTCGAGGCCAACGGCTACCAGGTCACGGTGACCGAGCTGGTGGGCTGGGAGCATTCAATGAAAAACGAACTGATCCTGGCCAGCCTGCCCGCCACGCCCAGCGCGGCCAAAACCCGTGCAGCCCAGGCGCGCCTGCAGGAGGTTTTGCAGACCCTGGGGCTGGACGAGCTGACGGCGCGTTTTGCGGTGACCGCGCAAACCGCCGCCGTAGCTGCCTGAGCGCTCCAGCCGCCTGGCCGCCTACCCCGCAGGCGCGTCCAGGCCCCGGTGTGCGGCCGCCAGCAGGCGCAGGGCGCCAATCACTTCGGCCTGGGCAACGGTGGGAGCCATGTCGGCGCGCAGGCTCATGCCGACCAGTTCCTCGGTGCCCGCCATGCTCACGGGCAGGGTCGCCAGCAGGCCGCTGTCCAGGTCCTGCTGCACCGCGCCACGGGGCGAAAACCAGACCGCATCGCTGCGCACGGTGTAATTGCGCGCCCCGGTCACTGACAGCGTTTCCACCGTGCGCACCAGCTGGCCCAGGCCGCGCGTCAGCAAAAAACTGTCGGCCGTGTGCCGGATCGCCGTGCCCTGCGTGGGCAGGATAGCCGTGAAAGCTGGCAGGTGCGCCAGCGCATCGGAGCGCAGGGCAGCGTCCCGGATCAGCGGGTGATCGGGCCGCACGGCCAGCACCAGCGGGTCGGCATACAGATGCTCGAAGGTCAGGCCCACCATGTGGGCCGGCTCGGCAAAGCGGCCAATCACCAGATCCAGCTCGCGCTGGCGCAGTTGCGTGAGCAGGGCCGGATTCGGCGCGGTATGGATGCGCAGGCTGCAAGCCAAGCCCACCAAGCCCGCCGGGCGGCTGACGCGGCTCGCCGCATCCAGTTGCAGCAGCAGCGCGGGCATGAGCTGCGGCGCCACCGTGGGCAGCACGCCCAGCGTCACCACTTCGCTGCCGTGCGGGCGGGTGGGCGCGACGCTGGCCACCGCTTCGCGCAGCGCACTCACGCTGGCTCCGGCGTGGCGCGCGAAGGCATCGCCGCTTCGCGTCAGCACCGCGCCACGGCGGCCCCGCTCAAAGAGGCGCACCGCCAGCAGGGCCTCCAGTTCTTTCAGCGTTTTGGAAACGGCCGGCTGCGTGATCGACAGCACCCCCGCCGCTTTCTGCAAACTGCCATGCTGGGCCACCGCCAGAAAGCACTGCAAATGCCGGAATTTAATGCGCTCGTCAATCATGCGTAACTATAGCCATTGGTTATGGAAAAGTGCAATAAATATCAATATACATAACCATTGATATTGACTAAAGTCATCCATCACTTGAAACAGGAGACCCCATGAGCAGCGACCTTCAAACCAGCTATCTCGCCCCGCGTGACTGGGCCGCCCACCCATCCCACATTTACCCGTACTACAAATCAACCTTGCTGCGCGGCCCCAAACAACCCCTGGTGCCCATCAAGCTGGCGCTGGCCCAGCTGAATGCGCCGGTCTATGGCAGCGATCAACTCGGCCCGCTCGACCATGACCTGACCAAAAATGCGGTGAAAAACGGCGAGCCGCTGGGTGAACGCATCATCGTCACCGGCCGCGTCATGGACGAAGACGGCCGCCCCGTGCGCAACACGCTGGTCGAAGTCTGGCAGGCCAATGCCGCCGGCCGCTATGTGCACAAGGTGGACCAGCACAACGCGCCGCTGGACCCCAACTTCCTGGGTGCCGGCCGCTGCATGACAGACGGCGACGGCCGCTACACCTTCATGACCATCAAGCCCGGCGCCTACCCCTGGGGCAACCACCCCAACGCCTGGCGGCCGCAACACATTCACTTCTCGCTGTTCGGCGACTACTTCGCCAGCCGCCTGGTGACGCAGATGTATTTTCCGGGCGACCCGCTGTTTGCCTACGACCCGATGTACCAGGGCGTGCCGGCCGACTCGCGCGAACTGATGGTGGCCAAGTTCAGCCTCGACGTCACCCAGCCCGACTTTGCGCTGGGTTATGTGTTTGACATCGTGCTGCGCGGCCCCCGGGCCACCCGTTTCGAATAAGCAGGAACATCAGGAATAGCAGGAACACGACCATGAGCCAACTCAAACAGACCCCCTCGCAAACCGTCGGCCCCTTCTTTGCCTACGGCCTCACACCCACGCAATACGGCTACGACCTCAAAAGCCTGTTCACCCCGGTGTTGGCCCAGCCAAACGCGCAGGGCGAACACATCCGCATCACCGGCCAGGTGTTCGACGGCGCAGGCCAGAGCGTTCTTGACGCCATGGTCGAAATCAGCCAGCCCGACGCCAGCGGCCAGCCCGTCGCTTCAGTGGCCGATGCCCAGGCCAAAGGCTTCACCGGCTTTGGCCGCTGCGGCACCGGCACCCTGCCGGACAACCACTTTGCCTTTGACACCGTGAAGCCCGGTGCTGCCGCCCCGGGGCAGGCGCCATTCATCAATGTCTGCGTCACCATGCGCGGCCTGCTGGTGCACACCTTCAGCCGCATTTATTTTGACGATGAAGCCGCTGCCAACAGCCAGGACGCCGTGCTGGCCAGCGTGCCCGCCGAGCGCCGCGCCACGCTGATTGCCAAGCGTGAGATGACCGGCGCCGGGCCGGTTTACCGCTTTGACATCCACATGCAGGGTGAGAAGGAAACGGTTTTCTTCGACCTTTGACGGAGCGTTTTGAAAGGGTGGTGCCGGGACGCGGCTGGCGGCGGGAGCCACCGGGAACACTGGCAAGCGCAGCGCCGCCCCTGCTGCCTCTGCCTCTGCATCTGCATCTGCCTTTACCTGAGGCGGTTTAAGGTTTTTTTAGGGTTGCCGTAGGCATTTTTTAGCAATGCCGGCAGGCGCATCTTTCTAGACTTTGGCATGGTTTTTCGGTACTGCTGGCGCGTGGCGCTACGCCGGGGAGCCTCCAAGCAGGCAGTCGCCTGAGAAAGAAAAGCCCCATGAACATCACCCCCCAGGAAATGCTACAGGTCGCCGCGCAGGATGCGCCGCGCCTGGACCTGTACGCCGGCATTCACAAGGCCTTGCGCGCACTGATGGCCGATACCCTGCTGGCGCTGGGCCGCACGGACACCGACGATGCGCTGGAGCTGGCCCAGGCCAGCCAGCGGGTGATGGAATTGCTGGATTTTTGCGCCTCGCACCTTCAGCACGAGAACGCGTTCATTCACGCGGCCATGGAGGCGCGCGCCCCCGGTGCCAGCGAGGCCATCGCCCATGAGCACGAGGAGCATGAGCGGCACATTGGCGAGCTGAGCGGCCTGGCCTGTGCCCTGCTCAAGCTGGAGGCGAAGCAGCGCGCCGGCGCGGCGCTGGAGCTGTACCGGCAACTGGCACTGTTCATCGCCGACAACTTCCAGCACATGCATGTGGAGGAAACGGCCCATAACGCAGTGCTCTGGTCGCGCTACACCGACGCCGAACTGGCCGAGCTCCACGCCGCCCTGGTCGCCTCCATCCCGCCGCAGGAAATGATGTACGTCGTGCGCTGGCTGGTGCCCTTCATGAACCCGGCCGAGCGCATCGCCATGATGGCCGATATGCGGGCGCACGCACCGGCGCCGGCTTTTGCCGCGGCACTGGACACTGTCAGGCCGCACCTGAGCGACCGGGAGTGGGCCAAGCTCACCCGCGGCCTCGGGCTGCCGACTGCATAGGGGCAGGCTCAGGTCGCCACCTCTGCCAGCACCAGCGGACGCTGCACCGCCAGCCTGAAGCGGCCCCGTCCGGTTTTCTCGATGCGGATGTGCGGGCCGTGCTCCGCCAGGCGGCGTTGCAGCAGCAACAGGCGCGCTTCGAGGTTGTCGGTCACGTCAGGCAGGTGAATGGCCGGGTCCAGCCGCAGCTCGCGGTTGGAAAACTCGGTCCGGCCCAGCCGGACATGGTCGGTCACCAGCTTCCAGAAGATCGCGCCCGCCACGCCCTTGATCAGGTAGCTGTCGTTGACAAACACGCTGTCGTTGCTCTGGAAGCGCCGCAGCTGCAGGGCCGCACCACCTGCCTTGGCGCCAGGGCCTTCCGCCTGCCGGTTCCCCGCTGCCGCCGGCGGTGCGGCGTCCGCCAGTTCGGCGGCCTCCGGACCGGCCTGCATCAGGTCGATGGCCGCCCCCAAGTGACCGGCCAGCGCGACCAGCGCGTCTTCTTCTTCAAAGCCAAACTGCAGGTCGTTCGGGCTCTCGGCAAACAGCACGCCCAGCAGCCGGCCGACAGAAACGATGGGCGCCGCCACCTGGCTGTGCGGCTCGGCCAGGCCCGGGTAGGGAATGTCGGTCTCCAGCATCAGCTCAGGCGCGCTGGCGCCCAGGCCGGTTTTAATGGCCCGGTTGTAGGCGTAGGCGTTGCTCATGTGCACGATGCGAACCGGGGTGCGTTCCCGCGCGGCCACGCCAATCACGCCCTGGCCCATTTCAATTTCCGAGCCCACACCCGATGTGGCATAGCCGCAGCTGGCCACGGTGTAGAGCCGCTGGGTGGCCGGATCCAGCATCAGCACCATCGCATGCTGAATGCCCACAAAATCGGTCAACGTCGCCAGCGCGGCATTGAGCAGCTCCCCCAGCCCGGTGCAGCGCGACAGCCGCTCGCTGCCGCGGCGCAGCCCGGTCAGCATGCTGGCGCGCGGTGGGGCGGCGGGCAGGGGCTCGCCGGCAATGCACTCGATCGCCTGCACTTCGTAGATGTCCGAGCCCTGCAGCCTGAACACGCCCGCCATGCCGCTGTGCGACGCGATGCCGGCCAGCTGGGCCTTCATGCCCTCAAATACCGGGCCTTCGGTTTCGGTGCGCAGGTAGCGAATGTGCATGCGGAAAAACGCCGCCGTGACCGGGTGCAACACCAGCACCGTGGCGTAAGGATTGGCCAGGATGTTTTTGCGCGTCTTGTTGAAGAACTGGAAAGACAGCGCCACATGGCGTTCGTCCACATAAAACACCTGCGAGATATAGGCCACATTGGGCGTGCCGTCCAGCGCGCAGGTGGCCATGACGGCCGGGATGGCGCCCTCCAGGCAGGGGCGTATGTCCGCCAGGCAGGGTTCCGGGGCCAACTGCGCCGATTGAGCTGCGTTCATGACGGACTCCCGGGGCCATGGGGCAGCGGCGCACCGGCTTGGGGGCCGGGCGTCTGGTCAAACGCCTGCGCCGGCTCAAAGCTGATGGCCACCAGGTCATCCAGCCGGCGCGCCAGCATGGCCCGGGTAAACACCGGCGCGTAACCGACCCGCTGGATTTCTTCTTCCATGGACGCCACATAGCAGTCCAGCGCCGGCTCGTCCGAGGCCTCGGCGCAGCGGATGCGCGCACTCGCGGCCTTGACCTGGACCGTGCGGTGCGAACTCGGCTCGGAAAACACCACGGCGATGCGTCCGGTGCTGGCAATGTCCTGGATCAATTGCCGCGACTGCTGCCGCGACAGATACACCGTGATGCTGTGCCCAGCCGGCGCAATCGCGCAGCCCACCGCCCGCATGATGCTGGGCCGCATCTCGAGGCTGCAGGCGCTCACGATGACGGACACGCCCTTGCCCATCATGGTGACGAGCTCTGGCGGCAGCAGCGGCGCCGGTGTATCGGGCATGGCAGCGTTCATGCGGCCAAATTGTAGGGGCGTTGAGGTGCGACCCCCTGCAGATCGTGAACAGGCTCTTAGTTGCGAAACCGCTTGCGCGTCAGCACCAGCGCAATCCAGAAGCCCGCCGCCGCATAAAACACCAGCAGCGCCAGATGCTGCAGTCCCTGCGCCGGCCACTGGCCCAGAAACAAGGGGCGCACCAGCTCCACCGCCGCCGTCAGCGGCAGCCAGTCCGAGATCACCCGCATCACGCCCGGCAACTGGTCGCGCGGGAAAAACACGCCGCTCAGGAACATCGTTGGCGTGAGAAACAGCGTGAAGTAGTAGGTGAAAAAGTCATAGCCCTTGGCCAGTGCGTTGAAGATCAGCGCAATACTGGAGAAGGTAATGCCCACCAGCCCGAGCAGCGGCCAGGCCAGCAGCAGCATGGGGCTGTGGCTGATGCCCAGCGCCAGCATCACCACCAGGATGATGGTGGTGGTGAACAGCGACTTGAAGGCAGCCCACAGCATTTCGGCAAACACCACGTCATCGAGCCGCACTGGCGCATTCATGATGCCGTCCCAGGTGCGCTGCACCTGCATGCGCGAAAACGCCGAATACAGCGCCTCAAACGACGCGGCGTTCATCGCACTCATGCAAATCGAACCGCTGGCCAGGAACAGGATGTAGGGTATGGCCGTGCCGTTGAGCTGCACCTGCCCGACCAGCGCGCCCAGCCCGTAGCCGAAGGCCACCAGCGTGATCAGCGGCTCGGCGATGTTGCCGACGAGGCTGGGAATGGCCAGCTTGCGCCAGACCAGCAGGTTGCGGCGGAAGACGGGCAGCCAGCGCGGGCTGATTTGCGGTGGCCTGAGCAGTGCCTGCCCTGCGGTCGGGGCGCCCGGTATGGCGGACATCAGCCTTCCTCCCTGATTTGGCGGCCGGTGAGCTTCAGGAACAGGTCCTCAAGATTGGCCGGGCGGTGCAGCGTGCGCAACTGCGGAAAGTCCGTCAGCGCGTTCAGCAGGCGCTTGGCATCCAGCGTGTAAAAGAACACCGTCTCACCGCTGACTTCGGTGCGCGCGGCCAGCGCTTTGAGGGGTGAATCGGCCAGCGCCAGGGCGCCGTTTCCATAAACCTCCACCACATCGGGTTCGAGGTTTTGCGCAATCAGTTCGCGCGGCGTGCCCTCGGTCATTTTCTTGCCGTGGTCCAGCACCAGCAGGCGGTTGCACAGGCGTTCGGCTTCGTCCATGAAATGGGTCGTCAGCAAAATCGATTTGCCCTGCTGAACCAGCCGCTGCAGGCGCTCCCACATCAGGTGCCGGGCCTGCGGGTCCAGGCCGGTGGTGGGCTCGTCGAGCATCAGCAACTGCGGGTCATTGACCAGCGCGCGGGCCAGGCTCAGGCGCCGCTTCATGCCACCCGAGAGTTCACTGAGCTTGGCATTGGCCTTGTGCGTCAGCGCGGCAAACTCCAGCAGCCGCGGAATCCGCTCCCGGATCACTGCGTCCTTGAGGCCGAAGTAGCGTCCGAACACCAGCAGGTTTTCCGCGCAGCTGAAATCCGGGTCCAGGCTGTCGAACTGGCTGACGATGCCCAAGCGCGCCTTGATGGCCAGCGCGTCCTGCGGCATCTGCAGCGTGCCTGCCGCATGACCGTTGGAATAATAGGAAACACTGCCGGCATCGGGGGCGGTCAGTCCCAGGCACATGCGTATGGTGGTGGTCTTTCCGGCGCCGTTGGGGCCTATGACCCCCAGGCATTCGCCCGGTGCGATGCTGAAAGACAGCTGGTTGACGACGATGGTGTCGCCGTAATGCTTGCTCAGGCCGGCGACTTCAAACAGGGGCTTGCTCATGCGGCCATTGTGCCCACTCTATAACCACACCCCCGTCCAGGCTCACTGCGTGTAGCCTGTTCCCCCCTCAAGGGGGCGGCGCCTGGGGCCGGCAAAGCCGGACCCGCGGCCCCCACTGGTGAAATACCCTACTGGGTTACGCCACTGAACTCTTGAACCAAGCATGAGCCGCGGGACTGGCTTTGCCAGACCGCAGGCGGGCGGCCCCCTCGGGGGGCAGCGACCCACACGAAGTGGGGGAGCGTGGGGGCTCAATCTTCGCCGTAGTCGTGGTCCGGGTGATTGACCGTGCCCAGCTTCCAGTAGCCGCGGCCCACGATGCGGCTGCGTTCCACGCCAAGTTCTTCAATGAGCAACTGGCGTATGCGGCGCATGGCGGCGGCTTCGCAGGCCAGGTAGATGCGGGCATCCGCGGCGGGCGCGCCGGCTTTGCGCAAGGCGGCTTCCAGCGCCTGGCCGGCCTGGGTGTTGTCGGCGCCGCGCGCCACCCAGCGTGCGTCCACTTTCGCGGCGCTTTGCAGCGGGCGCTCTTCGGTGCCATCGACCACTTCGACCAGCACCTTTGCCTGAGCGCTTGCGGGCAAGCTCGCCAGAATGGTTTCAAACGCGGGCAGGGCGCTGTCGTCACCTATCAGCACGTGCACGGGTGCGTCCAGCGCGAGTTTGTAGCCCGGGCCTGGCCCCATCAAAAACAGCACCTGGCCCGTCTGCGCCTGCGCGACCCAGGTGGACGCGGGGCCGTCGCCGTGCAGCACAAAGTCCACGTCGACTTCGTGCACGTCCGCACGCACGGCCAGCGGCGTGTAAGTGCGCATGGCCTTCGGCTTCGGGCCGTCGGGCAGTGGGCGGTCCGGCTCGGTCTGCCCAGGCTCGGGAAAAATCAGCTTCATATAGCTGGCTGGGTCGCCCACCTCAAAGCCTTCAAGCTCCGCGCCTTGCAAGGTGATGCGGCGCATCAGCGGGCTCAGGGTCTGCACGCGGGTGACCTGCACGCGGCGCGGCGGCCGGCGCTTGCGCGGCGCGGCCTCGGATACAGGGGCTGCGGCGGGGGTGGAGGGCGAAGTGGGTGTGGTGGACATGTGTCTTTCAGAGGAGCGGCGCATCGTGCGCTGCTTGAGGGAGAAACGGAGAAACGTTCTAATTGAGAATTATTATCATCTGATTGCAATGACCGGTGCTTTGCAGGGGCAAAGCGGGCCGGCGTCCTACCCGGGGCTGCGGGGCTTGTGCAGTAAAGTAAGCCCAAGCGGTGCCCAGGCGCCCAGCCTTGCGGCCGCCGTTCCCCTTTTCTCCCATTTCTCCCACTTCTACCTTCTGCGCTTATGACCACTTTCGGAACCCCTTTGTCCCCCCATGCCACCAAAGTCATGCTGCTCGGTTCGGGCGAGCTGGGCAAGGAGGTGCTGATTGCGTTGCAGCGCCTGGGCGTGGAAACGATTGCAATAGACCGCTACGACAATGCGCCCGGCCAGCAGGTTGCCCACCATGCGCGCACCATCACCATGAGCGACCCGGCTCAGCTCAAGGCGCTGATTGAAAAGGAAAAACCTGACCTGGTCGTGCCCGAGATCGAGGCCATCGCCACGGCCATGCTCGAGGAACTCGAAGCCGCTGGCACGGTGCGCGTGATCCCGACGGCCCGCGCCGCCCGCCTGACCATGGACCGCGAAGGCATTCGCCGGCTGGCCGCCGAGACCCTGGGCCTGCCGACCAGCCCCTATGTGTTTTGTGATTCGCTGCAGGAGCTGCAGGCCGCCATCGATTCAAAAATCGGCTACCCCTGCATCGTCAAGCCGGTCATGAGCTCCTCGGGCAAGGGCCAGAGCAAGATCGCCGGCCCCGCCGACGTGAAAACCGCCTGGGACTACGCCATGGCCGGTGGCCGCGTGAGCCACGGCCGGGTGATCGTCGAGGGCTTCATCGACTTTGACTACGAGATCACGCAGCTCACCGTGCGCGCCCTCGGCGCTGACGGCCAGGTGGAAACGCATTTTTGCGAACCGATTGGCCACATCCAGGTCAGCGGCGACTACGTGGAAAGCTGGCAGCCGCACCCCATGCGCGAGGCCGCCCTGCAAAAAAGCCGGGCCATTGCCAAAGCCATCACCGACAACCTGGGCGGCCAGGGTCTCTTTGGCGTCGAGCTGTTCGTCAAGGGCGACGAGGTGTGGTTCAGCGAAGTCAGCCCGCGCCCCCACGACACCGGCATGGTCACCATGGCCACGCAATGGCAAAGCGAGTTCGAGCTGCATGCGCGCGCCATCCTGGGCCTGCCGGTCAACACCGCGCTCAAGAGCCCGGGCGCCAGCGCAGTGATTTACGGCGGCGTGGACGCCCACGGCATTGTGTTTGACGGCGTGGCCGACGCGCTGCGCGTGCCCAACACCGACATTCGCCTGTTCGGCAAGCCCGAGAGTTTCGTCAAGCGCCGCATGGGCGTGGCACTGGCGTTTGATGCCGATGTCGAGGTGGCGCGTGCCAACGCCAAGCTGGCCGCGTCCCGGGTCAAGCCCCGGGTGGTGAAGGGCTGATGCATGCTGACAGGGCTGCGGTATGAGGCTGCGGTATGAACCTGTCTGAGCTCGTCGCCTGGGTGGACGACTCGTCGCTGCGCATCGTGCTGGCAGCCGGTGTCAGCGTTGTGCTGGCGCTGGTGGTGGCCCGCATCGGTGCCGCCATCGTGCTGCGCGTGACGCGTTCCATGCCGGTGCTGGCCAAAGTGGCGGAGCAATGCCGGTCCCCTGCGCAGTTCCTGCTGCCATTGATTGCCCTGCAGGTCGTGTGGCACAGCGCGCCCGATGCCTTCTCGCTGATCGGCGGAATACGCCATGCCAATGGCCTGTTACTGCTGGCCACCCTGACCTGGGCGGGCATGCGCGCGGCCCGCGGGGCAGCGCTGGGTGTGATTGGCTTGCATCCGGTCGATGTGGCTGACAACCTCAATGCCCGCCGCATCCACACGCAAACTCGCATGCTGGCGCGCACCCTCATGTTCGTCGTGCTGATGGCCGGGCTGGCCCTGATGTTGATGACCTTTCCCGGTGCCCGGCAGTTTGGGGCCAGCCTGCTGGCTTCGGCCGGTGTGGCGGGGCTGGTGGTCGGTATTGCCGCGCGCCCCGTCTTCAGCAACCTGATTGCCGGCTTGCAGATTGCGCTGGCCCAGCCCATCCGCATTGACGACGTCCTCATCGTCCAGGGCGAGTGGGGGCGGGTCGAGGAAATCACCGGTGCCTATGTGGTGCTGAAGATCTGGGATGAGCGGCGCATGATCGTTCCGCTGCAATGGTTTATTGAAAATCCCTTTCAGAACTGGACACGGAACAGCGCGCAAATCATCGGTACCGTGCTGCTGTGGGTGGATTACCGCATGCCGATGGAGCCGCTGCGTCACGCCGCACTGCAGGCCTGTGAAGCGGCTGCTGAATGGGACAAGCGGCTGTGCCTGCTGCAGGTGGTGGAGGCGGGGGAGCACAGCATGCAGTTGCGCTTGCTGGTCACGTCGGCCAACTCCAGCCTGAACTGGGATTTGCGCTGCAAGGTGCGCGAGGCGCTGGTGGATTTCATGCAGCGCGAGTACCCGCAATACCTGCCCCGCATGCGGGCCGAGTTGGCGCAAGCGCCGCAGCCAGGGCAGAACGCGGCGGGCGGGCTGGCCGGCTGAGCCAAAGCCCGCAGGCCCGCAGCCCAAGGCAGTCAGGCAACGCGGACAGGCAGGGCGCGCATGCGATGATCAAGGGCATCACGAAAGGTGATGGTTGAACCTAGAAACAGCAGTTGACCGCTCACAAACTTCAGGAAAGCCGCATGCCCATTGACTTTCCCCTCTTCGATCGCGTTCACCTTCTGGGTGACAGCGCTATGCGTCCGATTGCACCGTGCTCGACGCACCATGCGGCGTTGCTCCGCCTTGCGGGCAGTAGCCCACTGCGTTGTCACGCCTTGCCTGGCACGCCGATCACGGCGCACTCAGACGCATCCAACTGCCGTTTCTAGGTTGAACCCACCGGAGGATTTTGCATGGAACTGCGCCAACTGCGTTACCTGGTCCGGGTGATCGAGCTGGGCAGCATCAGCCGCGCCGCGCTGGACATGGACCTCGTGCAATCGGCATTGAGCCAGCAGATCAGCCGGCTGGAGAGCGAGCTGTCCACCCGTTTGCTCCAGCGCAGCCCCAAGGGCGTGACCCCGACCGAGGCCGGCATGGCGTTTTTCCGCGAGGCGCAACTGGTGCTGCGCCACGCCGAGCAGGCGGCGCGAGCGGCGCAGCAGTCGCGCCTGTCGGGCAGTGTCAGCGTGGGCATGGCGCCCACTACGGCCGCCGTGCTGGGCCTGCCGCTGATCCGCGCCATGCGTGAACGCTACCCCGATGTGCGCCTGCATATGGTGGAAAGCCTGTCGGGCCATCTGACGGCCATGCTCAATGCCCGCCAGCTGGACCTGGCCATGCTGTTCAACACCCAGGCGGGGCGCCGCTGGAGCGTGATGCCCCTGCTCGAGGAAAAGCTGTTTTTGATCCGGTCACGCCGCACGCTGGCGGGCAAACCCGCCGACCGCATCCGTGTGGCGCAGCTGGCGGGCTTGCCGCTGATACTGCCCACCGGCACGCACGGCTTGCGCAGCACGATCGAAAGTGCCTTTGCCCGGGCCAAATGCAAGCCCACGCTGGTGGCCGAAATCGACTCACTGGCCATGCTGATGGATGCGGTTGACAACGGCCTCGGCTGCACGCTGCAGCCCTGGGCCGCGGTGAGCCGGTTCACCGATGCGACGCAGCGCTTTCATCTGGCGCAAATCTCCGACCCCCTGGCGCGCCGCGTCAATTCACTGTGCAGCCTGTCGGACGACGAGCTGTCGCCCGCCGCCCTGGCGGCGCGCGTGGTGCTGGCCGATTGCGCGACCGAGGCCGTGCGCTCCGGCCGCTGGCTGGGCGCCCGGCTGGTGGACGCCTGAGGCCAACTCGGCGCGTTGCCATCACGATTGGTGATACCCCCATGCCGCCGACCCGCTAGGCCTGCCGGTGTTTTGGCGCTAAATTCCAGCGTGGCTGACAACCCGGCCGGGTGATCAACGCCGGCGGTCCCGGCGTCATGGGTGCCTCAGATGTATCGAGTGTCACAGGTGTCATTTCCTGGCGCCGTTCGCCGCGCTTCAGCTTCAATTACTACAAGGAGACCCGTCATGATGAGCCCTTCCATTTCCCGGCGTGTGCTGTTGCAGGCCGCCGGCCTGGGCGCCTCGGCGCTGGCCTTGCCGTATGCGCTGGGGCAGTCGGCATGGCCGTCGCGGCCGGTTCGCTTTGTGGTGCCGTTTGCACCGGGAGGCACTTCTGAAATCGTCGCGCGCTCGGTGGCCGCCGAGCTCAGCAAGCAGCTGGGGCAAAGTGTCTACGTGGAAAACAAGCCGGGCGGGGCGGGCACGGTGGCGATGCAGGAGGTGGCCAAGTCCCCGGCCGACGGGCACACCATCATCCTCGGGCATGTGGGCACGCTCGCCGTCAATCCCTACATGCTGAAAAACCAGCCCTATGACGTGAACAGGGATTTCATCCCGGTGACCCTGCTGGCCAAGGTGCCCAATGTCTTTGTGATCCATCCGGATGTACCGGCCAAAAACTTCCAGGAATTTGTCGCCTATGTGAAGAAAAACCCGGGTCAGCTCAATTACGGCTCGGCCGGCAATGCCAGCGCCGGGCATCTGGCCATGGAATATCTGAAGCTGGTCACCGGCATGTTCATCACGCACATTCCTTACCGCGGCACCGGCCCGCAGCTGACCGATCTGCTTTCGGGTCGTACCCAAGCCTCGTCAGCCGGCCTGCCGGCCCTGAGCGCGCACATCAAGAGCGGCAAGTTGCGCGCCATCGCGGTGGGCACCGCGCAGCGTATTTCCGGCCTGCCCGATGTGCCCACCGTGGCCGAGATGGGCTTCAGGAACTTTGAGACCTCGCAGTGGTACGGCATCCTGGCGCCGGCCGGCACGCCCGCGGACGTCGTCAAGCATCTGCAGGAAGAGTCGCTGAAGGCCCTCAAGTCCTCGGCCGTCACCGCCCGCTTCGCCACGGACAACGCGGTTGGCGGCGGCGGGCCGTCCAGCGAATTTGCCGCGTTTATCGCGAGCGAGCAAAAGATCTGGAGCGACATCGTCAAGCGCGCCGGCATCCACGCCGATTAAACGTCAAAGGGAGTCGCAAGAGATGCTGGATGTCCTGGTGATTGGCGGTGGCAATGCCGCTCTGTGTGCCGCCTTGATGGCGCGGGAGGCCGGCGCCAGCGTGCTGGTGCTGGAGTCGGCGCCGCGCGAGTGGCGTGGCGGCAATTCCAGCCACACGCGCAACCTGCGCTGCATGCATGAGTCGCCGCAGGACGTGCTGACCGACGCCTACCCGGAAGAAGAGTACTGGCAGGACCTGCTCAAGGTCACGGGCGGGCAGACCAATGAACAGCTGGCGCGCCTGGCGATACGCGAATCGTCGCGCTGCCGCGACTGGATGCGCCGGCACGGGGTGCGCTTTCAGCCCTCGTTGTCGGGCACGCTGCACCTGTCGCGCACCAATGCTTTTTTCATGGGCGGCGGCAAGGCGCTGATAAACGCCTATTACCGCAGTGCCGGGCGCCTCGGTGTGCAGGTCCGCTATGACGCGCCCGTCGATCGCCTGGAACTGCGCGATGGCCGCTTCGTGGCCGCGCACTGCGGCGCCGAGCGGATTGAGGCCCGCGCCTGCGTGGTGGCCAGCGGCGGCTTCGAGTCCAACCGCGAGTGGCTGCGCGAAGCCTGGGGCCAGAATGAAGCGGGCGAGTGGCCGGCCGACAACTTTGCCATCCGCGGCACGCGCTTTAACCAGGGCGTGCTGTTGCGCGACCTGATGGCCCAGGGGGCGGACACCATTGGCGATCCGACGCAAAGCCACTCGGTCGCCATTGACGCGCGCGCACCGCTGTACGACGGCGGCATTTGCACCCGCGTCGACTGTGTCTCGCTCGGTGTGGTGGTCAACAAACACGCCCAGCGTTTTTACGATGAGGGCGAGGACTTCTGGCCCAAGCGCTACGCCATCTGGGGCCGGCTGGTGGCGATGCAGCCCGGGCAGCTGGCCTATTCGGTGATCGATGCCAAGGCCGTGGGCCGCTTCATGCCGCCGGTGTTCCCCGGCGAAAAAGCCGATTCGCTGGAGCAGCTGGCGTGCCAGCTGGGCCTGGACGTGCAGGCGTTTTTGCGCACGGTGAATGACTACAACACGGCCTGCCGCGTCGGCACCTTCGACCATGCCGTGCTCGACGATTGCCATACCGAAGGCTTGGCCCCGGCCAAGACCCATTGGGCCCGGCCCCTGGATACGGCCCCGTTTTACGGCTATGCGCTCAAGCCCGGCATCACCTTCACCTACCTGGGCATGAAGGTCAACGACCAGGCGGCCGTGCATTTTGGCGGTCAACCCAGTTCCAACCTGTTTGCCGCCGGTGAAATCATGGCGGGCAACGTGCTGGGCAAGGGCTACACCGCCGGCGTCGGCATGACCATCGGCACGGCGTTTGGCCGGATTGCCGGCACCCAGGCCGCCCGGGCGGCCCTGAATCACGGAGCGCGACATGCAGCAGCTTGAAGCCCTGACCCGCGAAGCGCGCGCGCTGGCGGTCGGTGACCTGCCATTGACCCCTTTCGAGGCCGAAGTCGGCCGGCAAATGCAGATCTGCAATGCCTGCCGCTACTGCGAAGGTTTTTGCGCCGTGTTCCCGGCCATGACGCGCCGGCTCGAGTTTGGCAAGGCCGACATCCACTACCTGGCCAACCTCTGCCACAACTGCGGCGCCTGCTTGCATGCCTGCCAGTACGCGCCGCCGCACGAGTTTGCCGTCAACGTGCCGCAGGCCATGGCGCAGGTGCGCGGCCAGACCTATGCCGACTACGCCTGGCCGCCCGCCCTGGGGGCGCTGTACAAGCGCAACGGCCTGACGCTGGCACTGGCGCTGGCCGCCGGACTGGCGCTGTTCCTGGTGCTCGCCCTGGTGATGAAGGGCACGCTGCTGCATGAACCGCTGGCGGGAAATTTCTATGCGATCTTTCCGCACAACCTGCTGGTCTCCATGTTCGCGCCGATTTTCCTGTTTGCTGCGCTGGCGCTGGCACTGGGCGTGCGCAAGTTCTGGCGTGACGTGGCGCCAGGCGACGCATCGGGGGCCGCCACGGTTGAAGTCATGAAGCGGGAAGCGGCGGTCGAGGCCACCGTGGACGCGCTGCGCCTGAAATACCTCGACGGCGGGCATGGCGAGGGCTGCAACAACGACAGCGACGCGTGGACGCTGTGGCGGCGGCGCTTTCACCATCTCACCTTCTACGGTTTCATGCTGTGCTTTGCCGCTACTGCGGTGGCCACGCTTTACCACTATCTGTTGGGCCTGCAGGCGCCTTATGCGCTGAACAGCCTGCCGGTATTGCTGGGGACGGTGGGGGGTGTGGGCCTGCTGCTGGGCCCGGCGGGTTTGTTGTGGCTCAACCTGCGGCGCCACCCGCAGCACGGCGATGCGGCCCAGAAACCGATGGACCGCGGATTCATCGCCCTGCTGTTTCTGACCAGCCTGACCGGCCTGGCCTTGCTGGCCTGGCGCGACACATCGGCCATGGCCCTGCTGCTGGCGGTTCATCTGGGCGCGGTGATGGCCCTGTTTGCCACCCTGCCGTACGGAAAATTTGCGCATGGGGTGTACCGCTGCGCCGCCCTGCTGAAGTGGACGACGGAAAAACGCCTGCCCACCGGGCTGCGGCTCAGCGAAGACTGAGCGCCCCATCAACGAAACGGCAGTTTGGATGGACGGGGGGTGCGGGATATAGTCCAGCCCATGAACGATGCCGTTCCCCGTCATGTGCTGCCCGTGCTGGTACTGGCGCAGTTTGCCGGAACCTCGCTGTGGTTTGCCGTCAATGCGGTGATGCCGGACCTGCAGCGTGAACTCGGATGGCCGGCATCCGCCGTCGGCACGCTGACCTCGTCGCTGCAACTTGGTTTTATCGTGGGTACGCTGGTTTTTGCCGTCCTGGCCGTCGCCGACCGCTTTCCGGCCCGGCGGGTCTTTCTGGTGTGCTCACTGTCCGGTGCCCTATGCACCGTGGGGGCTTGGTGGATGGTGCGCGAGTTCACGGCCCTGCTGGTCTGGCGAACGGCGACCGGTTTTTTTCTGGCGGGCATTTACCCGGTGGGGATGAAGATTGCCGCGCAATGGTATTCACGCGGGCTGGGTGCCGCTCTGGGCCTGCTGATTGGTGCCCTGGTGCTTGGTTCGGCCAGTGCTCATGCGCTGCGTGGGCTGAGCGGTGAATTGCCCTGGCCCAGCGTCATGCTGGGTGTTGCCGCGTTGGCCGCTACCGGCGGTGTGCTGCTGTACGGCCTGTTGCCCGAGCCCCCTGCGGGTCCGGTGCGGCGCAGCACGCTGGAATGGCGCGCGTTGGCCACGCTGTGGACCGACTGGCGTGTGCGATCCTCGGTCCTGGGCTATTTCGGCCACATGTGGGAGCTCTACACCATGTGGGTGCTGGTGCCCCTGATTCTGGCCAGCCGGCTCAACGGGGCGGCGCTGTCGCTGGCTGCATTTGGCGTCGTGGGTGCCGGTGCCATCGGTTGCATGGGTGGCGGATGGGTCGCACAAAAAATCGGTAGCGCGCGGGTCGCGTGCGGGCAATTGGCGATCAGCGGCCTGTGCTGCCTGCTGGCGCCCTGGCTCATTGGCGCGCCGGCCGTATGGTTCGCGCTGTGGCTGCTGGTGTGGGGCATCACCGTGGCCGGCGACTCGCCGCAGTTTTCCGCGCTCACCGCCAGCAATGCGCCGCGCCAGGCGGTGGGCAGCGTGCTGACGCTGACCAACAGCATAGGCTTTGCGATTTCCATCGTTAGCATCGAGCTGTTCACCAGTCTGACACAGCGCCATGCGCTGGCGTCGCTGCTGCCCTGGCTGGGTGTCGGGCCGGCGCTGGGCCTGCTGGCCATGCGCCCCCTGTTGCGCCGCCAGCCTGAGCCGTCCTGAGGCTCTTACTGAAACGCCACCTCGGCAAAGCTCCTGAGCTTGCGGCTGTGCAGCTGGTCGATGCCTTCGCCGCGCAGCAGCTCCACCGCGCGGATGCCGATGCGCAGGTGCTGGTCGACCCGCTCGCGGTAAAAGTGGTTGGCCATGCCGGGCAGCTTGATCTCGCCGTGCAGCGGCTTGTCGCTCACGCACAGCAGGGTGCCATAGGGGACCCGAAAGCGGAAGCCGTTCGCGGCAATCGTGGCGCTTTCCATGTCAAGCGCAATGGCCCGGCTCTGGCTGAAGCGGCGCTGCGGCTGGTTGCCGGGCAGCAGTTCCCAGTTGCGGTTGTCGGTGGAGGCCACCGTGCCGGTGCGCATGATGCGTTTGAGGTCCGGGCCCTGCAGGTGGGTCACGTGTTCCACGGCCTGCTCGAGGGCCTTCTGGATTTCGGCCAGCGCCGGGATCGGCACCCACAGCGGCAACTCTTCGTCGAGCACATGGTCTTCGCGCACATAGCCGTGCGCCAGCACATAGTCACCCAGCTGCTGGCTGTTGCGCAGGCCGGCGCAATGGCCGAGCATGATCCAGGCGTGGGGCCGCAGCACGGCGATGTGGTCGGTGATGTTCTTGGCGTTGGCCGGGCCGACGCCGATGTTGACCATGGTGATGCCGGTGCGGTCGGCGCGCAGCAGGTGGTAGGCCGGCATTTGCGGCAGCCGCGGCGGCGCCATGCCCAGCTCGTCGCCCGTGATGGGCGGCATGCCGGCGCGCCGCGTGACCACATTGCCGGGTTCGATAAACGCGATGTACTCGCTGTCCGGGTCGGCCATGGCTTCGTGGCCCAGGCGCACGAATTCGTCGATGTAGAACTGGTAGTTGGTGAACAGCACAAAGTTCTGGAACCACTCGGGCGAAGTGCCGGTGTAGTGGCGCAGGCGCTGCAGCGAATAGTCGACGCGCGCGGCGGTGAAGAGCGAGAGCGGCTGCGGCTCGCCCGGCCGCGGCTCGTGGGTGCCGTTGGCAATGCCGTCGTCCATGGCGCTCAGGTCGGGCAGGTCGAAGGCGTCACGCATCAGCATGCGGCGCTTCACGCTCAGGTGGCCCTCGATATGGTCATGCTCGGCAAACGAAAAATGCACGGGGATGGGCTGGGTGCTGGTGCCCACTTCGAGCTCGACCGAATGGTTCTGCATCAGCAGGCGAAACTGCTCGAGGTAGTACTCGCCATAGAGGTCGGGCCGCGTCAGCGTGGTTTCAAAGCGGCCGGGCCCGGCCACAAAGCCATAGCTCAGCTGGGCGATGTCCGGCGTCTCCAGAATGGCGCGCGCCACCGTGTCGGTGTGTATGCGCACAAAGGGGTAGCAGGCGCGCACATGGCCGGGCAGGGTTTCTCCGGCAACATAGCGCTGCATGGCATCGCGCAGGTGCGCAATCTGCTGGTCATAGATGACGCACACCTGCGCCAGCGCGGCAGCGGGGTCGGAGTAGCGGGTCGGGGCAATGAAGGGGGGCAGGTAGGACATGGCGGGGAATTCTTGATTTCATTCCATCATAGAGCTATCGCCCGCAGGGCGGGCGCCTTCAGAGCCTGTTCTCAGGCCTTGACCGGCTCCCGCATGGTCACAAACTCTTCTGCGGCCGTGGGGTGGATGCCGATGGTGCTGTCAAACACCGCCTTGGTGGCCCCCGCCTTCATGGCCACGGCAAAGCCCTGCACGATCTCGCCCGCGTCCGGTCCCACCATGTGCAGGCCCACCACGCGGTCCGTGGCGTCGTCGACCAGCAGCTTCATCAGCGTGCGCTCCGTGCTGCCGCTCAAGGTGTGCCTGAGCGCCTTGAAGTCGGTGCGGTACACCCGGATGGCGCCAAATTGTTCGCGGGCGTCGGCTTCCGAATACCCGACCGTCCCGATATTGGGATGGGTGAACACGGCGGTGGGCACGAAGTTGTAGCTCATGCTGCGCGGCGTGTTGCCGGCGGTGGGGCCGAACAGGTGGTCCACCACCACCATCGCCTCGCCCAGTGCCACGGGCGTCAGCTGCAGGCGCGCCGTCACGTCCCCCAGCGCATAGATCGAGGGCACCGAGGTCTGGTACTGCGCATTCACCTGGATCGCGCCCACCTCGTTCACCGCCACACCCACGGCCTCCAGCCCGATCCCGCTGGCATTGGGCGCGCGGCCGGTGGCATACAGCACGCTGTCCACCAGGAAACTGGCCGGCTTGTCCTGCAGGTCTTTCACCTCAACCTGCAGCCCGTCGTCAGTTTTGGTGATGGTGCTTATTTGCGTGCCCAGTTGCAGGTTGATGCCGGTCTTGCTCATTTCCCCGGCAATGAAGCGGCGCACGTCGTCGTCAAAGCCCGTCAGAAGCTTGTCACGGCGATGGACCTGGGTGACCTGGGATCCCAGGCCGTTGAAGATCGATGCAAACTCGCAGGCAATGTAGCCACCGCCCACTACCAGCAGGCGCTTGGGGAAGGGGCTCAGGTCGAACATCTGGTCGGATGTCACCACATGCTCGCGGCCGGGGATTGTGGGCACGGTGGGGGTGCCGCCGGTCGAGACCAGGATGTTTTTGGCCGTGAACCGCCTGCCGTCGACTTCCACCGTGTGCGCATCCAGCAGGCGGGCCCAGCCCTCGATGATGGTCACGTCGGCGCTCGTGAGCAGCTGCACATAGACGCCGTTGAGCCGTGAAATCTCGCGGGCGCGGTTGGCCTTGAGGAGGTCCCAGTCGAAGGTGGGGGCCTCGCCGACCCAGCCAAACCCGAGCGACTCTTCAAAACTGTCGCCGTAATGGGCGGCGTAGCTGTAGAGCTTTTTCGGGATACAGCCGACGTTGACGCAGGTGCCGCCCATGGCGGCGACTTCGGCCAGCGCTACGCGGGCACCGCGCTGCGCGGACATGCGCGCGCAGCGCACGCCGCCGCTGCCGCCGCCGATGACGAAAAGGTCAAAATCAAAAGTTTGCATGCGCTTTTTCCTTTTTCTGTCTTCAGGACTGGAAGTCCTTGAGTTCCCTCTTGATCCACTCGATGAACACCCGGGTGCGCATGGGCAGCAGCCGGGCGTGCGGGTAGACCACGTTGATCGGGCGAACCGCCGGCTCAAAATCCTCCAGCACGGTGCACAGTTGCTTGCTTTGCAGAAACGGCGCCACCTGGTAGGACAAAAACATGCCCAAACCCGCACCGGCCACGCAAGCCGCAACGGCCGGCGCATTCTGGTTGAACTCCAGATTACCACTGACGGCCAGGCGCAGTGGCCGGCCCTGGTCATTGAACGGCCCCCAGGTGAGGGCATGCTCGGTCACACGCACGCAGTTGGCCTTCAGCAGGTCTTTGGGATGCCGGGGTACGCCGTGGCGCTGCAGCCAGGCGGGGCTGGCTACCACCAGGCGCCGGATGTGGCCGACCGTCTGCGCGACCAGCGTGGAGTCTTCGGGCTCGCCAATGCGTATGCCCACGTCAATGCCTTCTTCCAGCAGGTTGACCACGCGGTCCAGCAGCACCATGGAGCAGCGCATTTTTTCGTATTGCTGCACAAAGCGCGTCACGGCAGGGGCAACATGCATTTGCCCGAACAGCACGGGCGCGGTGATGGTCAGGTGGCCCGTCGGTTCGCCGGCCTCCGCCGTGAGTGCTGCTTCCGCATCATCCAGCGCGGCCAGCAATTGCCGGCAACTCTCCAGGTGCCGCCGGCCTTCCTCGGTCAGCGAAATGCGTCGCGTGGTCCGGTTGAACAGGCGCACGCCCAGTTGCGCTTCGAAGCCGGCCAGCGTGCGCACCATGGCGGGCAGCGACGACTCCATGACGCGGGCCGCAGCGGTCAGGCTGCCTTCTTCGGCAATATGAATGAAAGCCTGCATGGCCCTGAGCTTGTCCATGGCGCCATGGTAACCCGTGCTTGAAATTAATCCGATTTAGGGATTAGTTAAATCCTATATGAGCTATTTATTCAAATTAACGGATCAAACAGAATCCACCGTATTCGAATTCACCGTTCCCTTGTTCCCTTTCACCTTGTTCCATTTCATTAACCCTTTTGAAAGACCCGCATGAACGCAGTTGCCGCCGCCACCCCCAACGCAAGCCTCAAGGCGCTCCCGGCGCAGCCCATCAAGCTTTACCGCGTTGCCATTTCCGGCCACGCCCACCGGGTGGAGCTGTTCCTGTCGCTGCTGGGCCTGCCATTTGAGCGGGTGGAGATTGACCTGGCGGCCAAGGCGCATAAAACACCTGCATTCCTGGCCATGAACGCCTTCGGTCAGGTACCCGTGATTCAGGATGGCGACGTGACCCTGGCCGATTCCAACGCCATCCTGGTGTACCTCGCCCGGCGCTATGCGCAGGACGCAGACGCCTGGATGCCGACCGAGCCCGTGGCTGCGGCCGCCGTGCAGCGCTGGTTGTCGGTGGCGGCCGGCCAGCTGGCGTTCGGGCCTGCCGCGGCACGCGTCATCCAGCTGTTCAAGCGGCCCGACAGCCCGGACGCCGCCATAGACCGCGCGCATGCCCTGTTTGCCGTGATGGAGCAGCAGCTCGGGCAATCCGCGTTTCTCGCCGGCAACACGCCCACGCTGGCCGATATTGCCAACTACAGCTATACCGCCCATGCACCCGAGGGCAATGTGTCGCTGGAGCCTTACCCCAGGCTGCGCGCCTGGCTGGCCCGCATCGAAGCCCTGCCGCGCTTTGTCCCCATGGTCAAAACGCCCACCGGGCTGGCAGCATGAGCGAATCCGCGTTTCACGAGGGCGAGCGCGCGGTGCAGGCCCGGGTGGGTGTGCGGGAGCGGATGGCGCAGCTCGGCCCGCGCGTCATCCGGGACTTCATGCCCGATCAGCACCGCGCGTTTTTTGAGCAGCTGCCCTTGGTGATTGCCGGCACGGCAGACGCATCCGGCCAGCCCTGGGCCTCGGTGCTCGCGGCGCCACCTGGTTTCATTCACTCGCCCGATCCACAGCGGCTGGTGGTGCAGGCGCAGCGCCTGCCGGCCGACCCCCTGGAAGACACGCTGGCGGAAGGCGTGGCCATCGGCCTGCTGGGCATGGAGCCTCACACGCGGCGGCGCAACCGCATGAATGGCGTGGTGCAGGGCCTGGGCGCGGCGGGCTTTTCGGTGCAGGTGAGCCAGAGCTTTGGCAACTGCCCCAAGTACATCCAGGCCCGCGAGCCGGTGTATGACCTGGGCCGTGCGCGTGCGCAGCCTGTGGTGCATCAGGCGGGCCAGCTCGACGATGCGGCGCGCGCCATGATCGCGGCGGCCGACACCTTCTTCATCGCGACGGCCTATATGGGTGACAGTGGCAGTGACGACGCGGGGCGGGCCGGCGGGGTGGATGTGTCGCACCGCGGCGGCAAACCCGGCTTTGTGCGGGTAGACGCCGACGGCACGCTCACGGTGCCGGATTTCATGGGCAATTTCTTCTTCAACACGCTGGGCAATATTGCGGTCAATCCGCGGGCCGGCCTGCTGTTCATCGACTTTGACAGCGGTGACCTGCTGTACCTGGCGGTCACGGCAGACATCATCTGGGATGGCCCCGAAGTTGCGGCCTTTGAAGGCGCCCAGCGCCTGCTGCGTTTCAAGGTGCAGTCCATGAAGCGGGTGGAGGCCTCGCTGCCCTTGCGTTGGGGCCGGGCGGAGCTGTCACCTGTGCTGGAGGCCACCGGCGCCTGGGCCTGAGCTACTGTCTGGGTCTCCAGGAATCCGCCGCTGAACGGGATCAGCCGATCACCTCGAGCGTGAGTTCGCGTTCAAGCCATGCGCGGAATTTCTGCACGGCCGGCCGCTCCGCGCTGTGGGCCGAGACGACGATGCGGTAACCCATCCCCTCGACCGTCTGGCCGGGCAGGACCACTTGAAGCTGGCCGCTCCTGAGCAGGGGCAGCACCAGCGGCGTGCGTCCCATGGCCACGCCTGCGCCCTGCACGGCGGCGTTGAGCACATGTTCGTACTGCGAGAAATACAGGCAGGGCTGCTGCGGCGACTGCCGCAGGCCCAGGCGTTCGTACCATGCAGTCCAGGACATCCAGGAAAAGCGCATCGCCGGGTCGTAGTAAACGAGCAGCGGCGCGTGCAGTATGTCCGCGGCGGAGGCGATGCGCGCCGCGATGGCCGGCGCCGCCACGAGCATCACCTGTTCCTGCAGCAAGGGCGGCGGGCCTTCCACGCCGGCCTGCAGCGGACTCAGCCGCACCGCAAGGTCCATGCCCTCGCGCTCAAGGTTGAGCCTGGCCTCCGAGGCATCGACGCGTACATCGATGGCCGGCTCCAGCGCCTGAAACTTCGCCAGCTTGGGCGCCAGCCACAGCGCCGCAAAGGACGGCGTGGTGGTGACTGAGACCGACACCCGGTCCACGGCCAGCAGGCGGTCAATGGCCGTGGCCAGTTGCGCCAGCGATGCACGGGCCGCCTCATAGAGCTGCCGGCCCTCGGGTGTCAGGCTCAGCCCCTTGCCGCCGCGCAGGAACAGCGCCATGCCGAGCGCATCTTCAAGGCTTTTCACCTGCTTGCTCACGGCCGACTGCGTGATGCAAAGCTCCTCGGCCGCAGCGGTGAAGCTCAGGTGGCGGGCTGCCGACTCGAAGCCGCGTATCGCGTCGAGTGACATCGCGCGAAGGGAGTGGGATGAAGAGCTGTTGAGCATGGCATGAATGTTTGGAATACCCCGGATGACAAACCATCCGGCCACGCGGGCCGGTTCCAGAGAAGAATCAGATCACAGTTTTGAAGGAGACCATCATGAACGCATCGCAATTCCCGCTGAAGGTCGGGCTCATTCCCCAAACCCTGCACCTGCACCCCGGCGAGGCCGTGACCTGCACCCGGGGCGGTGTCTGGATCACCAGCGACGCTATAACCGGCGATGGCATAGCCGGCGATGTCGTGCTGGACCGCGGCCAGGCCTTCGTGGCGCAGCGGGCCGCCGACTACTACGTGAGCGGGCTGCGGCGCCACGGCGCCTGCAGCCGCATCGCCTTTGCTTCCCAACCCTAAAACCAAATCTAAACCGAATGGCACTTACTTTGGCTCATAGGCATGACCATGCCTCTGGACGTGTCGGCGAGCCTGGTCGCGGGGCACCTTCAACCAGGGGTAGGGTTTGGGCCTTCGTTTTCGCATTCGCGGCTCGATGCGTCCGGGTCGATGGCCGACCCTGCATTGTGCGATCAACGTGAATAGCCGCCCGCAATCCTTCGTGGCCGAGAGGCCTCGCGAGACCCACTCTGTCCACAGTTGCACCGTGTGCTTG